>JAYEJE010000057.1:0-2607 GCA_034660415.1 Methanobacteriota archaeon
TTCGTAATTGTTTTTGTTTATTCCCGGTGGTGGACTCGCATTAAAGCTAACTATAAAAGGGCAAGCATACATAAAAAAGAGAAGCAATCGCTAAATACGGCTACCCACAAGATTACACGGATTGTGTCTAAACAACACACTCATAAATGCTCAAAATTACAAGAAAGAATAATTTTTGATAATCGGACGCAGATGAACGCAGATAATCAGGATTTTAAATATTTTGATGGTTTAGTTGACGGAGGAGATCATTATACTCTTCTATCGAGTTTATAATAAACTGGGTTACAAATGGTTTTCTGGAAAAGGTTTATGAAAATGCAAAAACGGATGGCATTTGATAATTTGAGGAAATAGTTTTCTGCGTAAATCCGTGTAAATCTGCGTCCTAAATTAAATTTATAGGTAGAAGTTATACTTTAGGTAGAAGTTATACTTTATATACAATCAAAACTTTTTGGGTAAACTATTTACTGGGAGTTCCCTAGCTTCCTAAACTAAACTAAACTAAACTCTATCGTGCCATCGGAAACATCCATCTTTATCTCATCGCCCGCTTTGAACTCGCCATTCAAAATCTTCAGTGACAGTGGATCTTCTATCATGCGCTGGATCATTCGCTTTATGGGTCGTGCCCCGAAAACGGGGTCAAAGCCTTTACGTGCTATCAATTCCTTTACGCGCTCGCTGACAGAGATCGTGATTCTTCTTTCGGCGAGTCTATCATGCAGATATCGCAGTTGAATCTCCACTATCTTCTTTATCTCGGCCATGCCCAACTGATTGAAAATGATAATCTCATCAATTCGATTCAAGAATTCCGGTCGGAACTGAGTCTTCAGCACACCCATTACCTTCTCCCGCAGCTCATCTCCGGTATATTCCTGCATAATCGTGCTCGCGACATTAGAAGTCATAATAACCACGGTGTTTTTGAAGTTCACTGTCCTTCCATGTCCATCGGTAAGACGGCCATCGTCTAATATTTGAAGCAGCAGATTGAATACATCGCCGTGCGCCTTCTCGATCTCATCAAAGAGTACAACCGTATATGGTCGTCTACGAACGGCTTCGGTTAAGAATCCACCCTCGTCATACCCTACGTATCCGGGTGGCGCACCGATGAGCCTTGCAATTGAATGCCGTTCCATAAACTCCGACATATCCATGCGCACCATCGCCCGTTCATCATCGAACAGGAATTCCGCAAGCGCCTTTCCAAGTTCTGTCTTCCCAACTCCTGTTGGACCCAGGAAGATAAAGGAGCCTATTGGTCTGTTTGGATCGCTGAGACCCGCTCTTGCTCTTCTAATCGCATTAGAGATCAACGAAATCGCTTCACCCTGACCCACAACACGCTGTTTCAATCGCTCTTCCATCTTAATCAGTTTCTCGCTATCACCTTCCAGCATCTTCGATACCGGAATCCCGGACCATTTCGCGATTACCTCTGCAACGTCCTCCTCCTCAACTTCCTCGTTTAGCATTTTCTGCTCTTTCTGTAGCTCTTGCAGTTTCTCATTCTGAACGTCCAGTTCATTTTGCAGTTCGACAAGCGAGCCATAGCGTATTTTTGCTACATGTTCTAAATCGCCACTGCGCTCAGCCTGCTGCTCTTCTAACTTCTCCGCGTCCATCTTAGCTTTTATTTCGCGTATACGCTGTATTATCGCCTTTTCATTCTGCCATCTAGCCTTGAGCTGGTCGCCGTTTTCCTTTAGTGTCGCCAGTTCATCGCCGAGCTTCACAAGTCGCTCCTTCGAGGCTTTGTCTTTCTCTCGTTTCAGAGCTTGTTCCTCAATCTCCAGTTGCCTGACTTTACGTTCTATCTCGTCAACTTCGACTGGCATACTGTCTATCTCAGTTCTCAACTTGGCAGCGGCTTCGTCAATGACGTCAATGGCTTTGTCCGGCAAGAACCTATCGGTGATGTATCTATCGGAAAGCACAGCCGCAGCAATCAATGCAGAATCATGAACTCGTACGCCATGATGCAGTTCGTATCGCTCCTTCAACCCGCGCAGAATCGAGATTGTATCCGCCACGGTGGGTTCACGAACTAAAACCGGCTGGAATCTACGTTCTAGTGCCGCGTCCTTCTCGATATACTTACGATATTCGTCTGTTGTTGTTGCACCCACACATCTGAGTTCGCCACGTGCGAGTGCCGGTTTGAGCATATTTGAGGCATCTATTGCGCCCTCTGCCGCGCCGGCACCGACAACTGTGTGTAATTCGTCTATAAATAGTACTATCTGACCTGCAGCCTCATTAATCTCTTTCAATACGGCCTTTAATCGGTCTTCAAACTCGCCCCGGAACTTCGCGCCGGCGATTAAAGCGCCCATGTCGAGGGCTACTACTTGCTTATCCTTTAACGTCTCTGGGACATCGCCGTTTATTATTCGCTGTGCTAAACCCTCAACTATCGCGGTCTTACCTACACCCGCATCGCCAATAAGCACCGGATTGTTCTTCCTCCGTCTTGATAGGACCTGAACAACCCTGCGGATTTCGTCATTCCTGCCTATTACCGGGTCGAGCTTACCCGCACGGGCAAGATCGGTCAAATCGCGCGTGTATCGTTCCAGAGCCTGATATTTCTCT
>JAYEJE010000058.1:0-2600 GCA_034660415.1 Methanobacteriota archaeon
CGATCTTCAGCTTCTTCTTGGTTCATTTGATTTTAAATTGCTTCGTGAAAGAGATATAATTATGCTACGTAGTTCTCACACGGCGCCATCAGTGGATAATTGTCGCTGGTGCTAAGCCATGAATCGGGATCGGTAGTCATAACAGGAGTATCTTGTGGTCTTGCTATCGTTTCACATTTTACCAACGGGTCTTAGCGGCAGGACATAAAGTCTTCCTTTGTGATTGATCACTTCCACTTCAACACCATAGGCATGATTTATGTTTTCGGGAGTGAGGACGGAAGAAGGCACTCCAGCGGCATAAATGTGGCCGCCATTCATCATTAATATCCGGTCAGCGTATCTTGCAGCAAGATTGAGGTCGTGGATAGCCATAATTGCCGAAATCCCTCTTTCTACCACGATATATTTTATGATGTCCAGCACTTCCAGTTGATGTTTGATGTCGAGGTTAGAGGTAGGCTCATCGAGCAGAAGGACATCAGGCTCTTGCGCGAGTGCACACGCGATAAAAATTTTCTGCTGTTGACCGCCACTAACCTCATTAATGTCTCGCATGGCGAGATCTTCGATGTGCATCATTTGCAAAGTATCTAAAACCTTTTCGAGGTCTTCTTCGCTACTTCGCCAACCGACATGAGGTCGTCTGCCCATGAGGACAGTATCGAAGACAGTGGCCGGGAATACCTGTGTAGCACTCTGAGGAATATAGGCCATTTTTTTGGCGAGTTCCATCAGGTGCATATCCATTATATCCCGTCCATCAAGCAAAATACATCCCTCTTGTGGGCTCAATATCCGATCTATACATCGCAGCAGAGTGGATTTCCCCGCTCCGTTTGGACCTACCACGCCTAACATCTCGGATCTGTCAAGCTCTATACAGACATCCTTGAGTATCGGCACACTTGCGTAGTTGAAATTCACATTTTTTACTTTTAGTTTCACCATTTTATCACCAAAACTCCTTTCTTCTTCTTAGTAACAAGAAGAATAAAAAAGGCCCCCCTATCAGGGCGGTCACAATCCCTACCGGGAGGATTATAGGTGCTATGATTGTTCTTGCTATAAGATCACAAGCGAGTAAAAAGGCTGCACCGAAAAGACCCGAAGCAGGGATTAGAAACCTGACATCCCCGCCTATAATCATTCTACATATATGCGGTGCTACTAATCCTACAAATCCGATGGTACCTGTGAAGCATACGATGCCGGCAGTTAACAAGGAAGAAATTACCATTATAACGATTCTAGTTCGTGTAACATTAACACCGAGGCTTTTTGCCCTCTCATCTCCAGCACCCATGACGTTGACATCCCACGATTTCCACATAAGTGGGATAGTACACACCACAAGTACAATTATGACCGGTAATATATCATCCCAGGAAGCTCGGCCAAGAGAGCCAACCATCCAGAAGTATGCCTCTTTTAGCGCTTCTGCCTCTGCGAAATAATTTATTAGCTGTGTCAATGCAGAGAAGACATACATCATTGCGATACCAGCGAGAATCATTGTCTCGGGCGTAGCTCTTTTGTAGCGTGACAAACCTAAGATAACAAAAGTAGGGATTAGGGAGAAGACGAATGCATTTACTACAACGAGATACTCGCCAGTAATAAAACCAGCACCTAAAATAATAGCAATAACAGCGCCAAAACCTGCACTGGCTGAGATACCCAAGGTGAAGGGACTTGCAAGCGGATTTCTTAAAATGCCCTGCATCATTGTACCCGCAATTGCAAGCCCCGCGCCAGCTAAGATAGCCATAAAAATCCGTGGCAGTCTCAAGTTCCAGACAACAACCTCTTTTGTCGTTTCCGGATTTTGGAATAGTCCCTGCCAGATTATTGTATAGACCTCAGCGACCGTGATAGGAAAAGAGCCAAGCGTTGCGGCTACACCCGCGATGATAAAAATTAAGACGAGGCAAAAGAGAATAAATGTTATTTTCCGGCCGATGAATTTCTTATACTGCGCTTTTATCTTCGCTCTCTTTTCCATTCCGGGTATCGTCTCGGTACTTGACGTCATTTCTATTTGTGACTATTTCAGATATTATATTAACGTTGACACCTTATAAGTTTTTCGATATTTTTTTGATAAAACTTTTTTTCTAAATTGTTTGATTTTTGTTACTTGCGTGCGAAGCATGCTTTACATCAGAACTTACAGCCGTAAAGCTGAATAGTGAACCTTCTTTCAGACTATGAAAGACCAGAGATACCCCCATGCAATGTATATATTGTTAATACATTTTGATTATGCTCCTATTTCCCATCTGGATGCTCCTCTGGATGATATACAAAGACACCAGGCCCATCTAAATCGAAGTCTAACCCCTGGAATCTTGTTAGGTATTCCTGATGGATCGCTTTCGGATCCAGATCCGTAAATAACTCGGGATATAACCATTTCGCCATGTATGCCGCAGCAATGAAATGTTTTCCGCCCGTGATTTCTTTTATAATCACGTACACTCTTTCATCTTTCACTGCGGACACGTTCGCCAATTCAATACCATGCGTGTTCGGTTAAGTAACCCATCGCTCCATCAACCTCTCCCTTTTAACATTAGGATCGCATCCTTGACCAATAT
>JAYEJE010000059.1:0-2588 GCA_034660415.1 Methanobacteriota archaeon
GATGTGGATAGTCCTATTGTGGCTTTTAGTGCCCTGTCATCATTCAAGGCTCTATTAATAAATATCCGGCTTTATAATAGAGGTTATATACTATTAAAAGCATTTGCGTGGAGATAGTATTTAATTAGCAAGAAGTCTAATATTAAAGTGCAGAATGTGGGCATAATGCATATTTCCTGTTTTTAATTGTACATGACTTTCGGCCATTTGGATCATAACGACAGGTTAAATTAAACAACTTTAAAATCATACACAAATCCAGTTGCATCTTTTATGTCCATACGATTAATGACATCGAGTGCCGATTCTAACTTCCTCATAATATATTCTTGTTTTGGATTTCTCTCTATATAAATATTCCGTTGATCACCCTCAACCCTCACCTTACCACGAAGATCAAATATGGTCTCAAAAAGCCGCTGTAAAGTCATTTTTTCACCATTGAAGCATTTGTCCAGCATATACGAGCAGATATTCGCAAACGAAATTCTGAAGCAGGTCATTATCTGGTCTAGCTCCACATCCACACGGTAAATCTTCTTCTTATCAATGATCCTTGCGAGCTCCTCTTTTTTCTTCTTCAACGATTTAAAAGGCTTCTCGCGACTTTTCTCTATCTTCTTTATCCTCCTCTTAAGGCTATTTATCTCCTTCTGAATGCTCGTCAAAATCCCCATATCTCGCTCAGATAGCTCCCTCTCCCCGTTCACCACCGTAGACTTCTCCCTGTATCTCCTCTCCTCATTGATCCTCGCTTGTAGATTCCTCTCTATGTCCCTTACCTCAGTCAGAGGCTTTTCTAATTCTCTCTCAAGCTCGCTTATTTGTCCCTGGAGTTGCTCAATCCTCTCCAGAACCTTTTTGTTGTCCACCAATTTCTTACCATAACCTACTACACGATGTAGATTGACGCCGCCCTTCATGTCCTTAAAATCCAACTCCTGTGCAGGCCATCGGTCAAAATAAGACTTCACGACATAATCTGCAGAGAATATTGTCTCGGGCACGCTTGTAATGAGAACAGACGTTCTACCATTATCCCAATAGACTTGCACCGCCCTCGTCTCGAATATGTAACCTTTATCGTTGGAATCCTCCAGTTCTAAAGTGCAATCCACCAGATGCGCATCACCGTAGTCGTATCGCTTCTCCTCTGATTCGGATTTGACTTTTCGCTCATTGAACTGGTTGGAATCAAGCATCGTTATGTAGTAGTAATCTGAATCTGAATCGGAAAGCTCACGCAACGTCTTAACGCCATTGCCAGCAGCATCCATTATCAAAATCCTGTTCGCGGAGAATTGACTCAAGGTGGTGGTTTCCTTGAGATATTCGCCAATCTTATCCATCATCCTCAATGCGTTCTTTCCGAGATCTGCATGCCCGTTGAACGTCTGAAAGTACAAAGGATGCCCTTGCCCATCATGAATGAATACCTGCTCCAGGCAGTTCATTACCCTGCCAAGCATTGTGACCTTACCCTTATGGCACGACTTCGATGACCAAAGTGCTTTGGTGTTACCGTCAATGTAATAGCATGCGAAGATGCTATCCGACTTGTTTCTTTTGCCCCAGAAGTCAAGCCAGAACTTTGCAGTCGTCTCTATCAGCTCATTGGACACCTGAAGGTATTTCAATTCGCTGAGGTGCTTATCCAGAGTTGACGCTTTGTAGTTGATCCCACATAGGTATTTTAAAGCGTTGCCTCGTGGATTATCGACACTTCTGACCCGCCCGTTCGCGGTGACCAAAGGTAGCGAAAAAAGGGCAAGCACGTAACGTATAAGGGATTCTCGAGAAAGATTGAATATCCGCATTGATGCGAATCTTTTGTCTGCAATTTTCTCTTCTAATGGCTTAAATCGCGACTCCCTCACCTGAGGAAGGTTATTGTATTCTGAAGTGAACCTGCCTTTTGAGCGTATGTCCAGATGATCCTTCTGAATCGCTGCACTTTTCTTGAACGTCTGAGATTCTCGCTTCCTTTGCACGCACTGACAGATTGAATCGGCAATTGCATCGATTAAACCGGTGTCAATAGCGAGTGCAATCGGGATTTCCGATGCTCCAGATTCATTCAATGGGTTATGATAGTTTCTCAGACTCAAATCGTTCTCTCTGCGAAAGTTTTTGATCACCGTGTTGGAGATGATAACGCCGAATTCGTTTTTAATCGCATTTTGAACATCTGTGGAAGTCATAGATCGCTTGTACTCGAGGATTTTCTTCACAAAACTTTTCAGCTCATTCGTGAATTTTAGATTATTGCCTTTGCTTCTCAGGTCATATAAGCCTTCTATTCCCCTTTCCATCAGCGCATTCTTGTAAAGATAATATTGCGTCCGCCCAAAAGGCACGTTTTTCTCTTTGAAATATTGGTTGATTGATAGAGGGGTTTTTTCCACTTCTTCTATGACTCGCAGAATCATAGACACTCTATCATGTTGATTTAGGTGTGTCATGATTTACTAAAAGCCATCAGGGTATTTAAAGATTGTTCAATCTAACATGTCGCTGGTCCGAAAGTCATGTAGTATAGCTTTCATAACTGTAATATGTTCCGTTTTCTGTTTCGTAAACCTTAAATG
>JAYEJE010000060.1:0-13240 GCA_034660415.1 Methanobacteriota archaeon
TAACTTGCCATCCTATGCACGTCTGCCAATGGTGCAGTAGTCGGAGCCTGGAAAGAACAAAGTTGTGTGGCGAAGGTGAGTTGACGACGTTTACGGTAATCCGTGTGCCACCCGAAGGCTTTGAAGCCGATGTCCCTTATATCCCCTGCATAGTGGAGACAAAAGAGGGACCTTGTGTTATGGGGCGGCTCGATTATGATGCTGAACGTGCCACACCAGAACTAATCGGCAAGCAGGTGAAACTGAGTGGTGCATATACCTATGAAGGCGATAAGTACTCTGGCGGTGCGCACACCTGCCCGGTTTTTAAGGTTGTAGGATAAATTTTTATAGTAATAGGAAAGGATAATGTAAGTGCCATGAACAAAAAGAAAGTTTGTGTTGTAGGTGTTGGTATAATGGGGAGTGGAATAGTGCAGACATGTGCACAAGCGGGTTACGATGTGTCCGCAGTATACAAGACAGAAGAATCTTTTGAAAAAGGGCTTGGAACGATAAAAAAGGACCTTTTGAGACTTGTAAAGAAGGAGCGTATGGAGCAAGCGGAGGTAGATAGACTTCTGGATTCGATACGTGCAAATGCAACTATGTATTTAGAAGAGGGAGCAAAGCACGCGGATTTCGTGATAGAAGCAGTATCTGAAGATTTAGAACTGAAGAAGGAGCTATTTCGGATATTTGGTCTGATATGTCCGGAGCATACCATCCTTGGGAGTAATACATCTACATTTCCTATTACTGCTTTAGCGGCGGCAACAACGAGACCCGATAAGGTAATTGGGGTCCATTTCATGAATCCCGTGCCTCAGATGCGTGGTGTGGAGATAATAAAATCCTTGCGGACTTCAGAAGATACGCTAAATAGCACGTTGGAGTTTGTCCATTCGCTGGGTAAAGAGACAGTGGTTGTGAATGATTCTCCTGGTTTCGTCACAAGCCGAATGATGTGTCTCATACTAAACGAGGCGGTAAAGATGCGTGAATGCGGGCTCGCGTCCGTAGAGGATATAGATAAGATACAAAAACTCTCTTTCAACTGGCCTCTTGGCCCTTTTCAACTTTTGGACTTGATCGGGATAGACATTGTGGTTGCCGTGCTCAATACAATATATAACGAGACGGGCTTTGAGCGATTCAAACCCGCTGTCCTTATGGCGCAGATGGTAAGAGCAGGATGGACAGGACAAAAAGCAGGGAAAGGTTTCTATGATTATAAATAAGGCATTTGTTCATGAACGAGATTATAGCTCGAGTTTCTCAACTGCTACTTCCGCCGCTTTCTTTCCCGACATCAACATAGAGCCAAATGTAGGGCCCATCCTCGGAAGCCCGTATGCAGCGGAAACCGCCATGCCTGTGACTATCAGTCCGGGATAGAATTCGGATGTGTGCTCAACTACGAGCTCTTCCGATCGGTCAACCCACATTGCACCCTGCCCCTTTATCTTAAGCAGCCCTCTCTCCTCTAACTTCTTCACCACTGTCGCATCATGACCTGTTGCATCAATAACAAGCTCAGATTCCAATGAAATCGGATCAACACAAGCTACTTCTCGTGGCAGAGCCGCAACAGCAGCCCAATTTATCACTACCCCGCTCACTTTATCGTTATGCAGAACTACATCATCCAGAGCCACCATATTCAATATCTTCGCACCTGCATCACATGTTGCAGCAATTAATTTCGAGCATGCTTGGGGCGCATCTGCAACGTATAACCCTTTACTATATTCCTTATATGGCACTCCAAGTTCAGCTAAGACGCTTTCTGCCGGTGATCTAACCGTGAGCTTATTCATTAAAAACCCGCCCAGCCAGAACCCACCGCCCAAATAGTTGTTCCGCTCTATAATCAATACTTTTACACCGCGGGATGCCAGTTCCTTCCCGGCTATTAATCCCGATGGCCCACCCCCTACTATTATTACGTCTGTCTTCACGCAGTCCGCAAATTCTTTTGTGTATTCCGTTACTATCGCTCTCGTGATCTGACTTTCTGATGCTGGCGAAAATTCTATCATAATGCTGCTATTGTATTTACGTCTTTAAAAATAAGTGCTTGTTTAGCTCCTTTTTAACCCTTACGATTATACAATAAATAAGAGATAAAGAAATGGCAGAAGTAGAATTCTACGCGATTTCGCTTTTCACCCGCACCTCGGTATAAGGAGTGGCTGCTAAATGAGTGTAGGAGTCGTAGCTTTTAGCCCTAACGAGAAGAAGAGTTTTTGGGGCTATACCAGATGAGGGCAGTTCAGATTTTGGCTTTTCGCTACCTTTACCGCTGGCTAAGGACTTGTTAGAGCCACAGGATGAGGATATAACTTCGGACCTTATAGTAGGTTAATTTACGAATCTACACTAATTTTTCCGTTTTTGGAAACTCACAAATAATTAATTACCCGAACGGTACTAACTAACATTTTACAATGACTTTTTTTGTATAGCCGAATAATAAAAAAAACACGAGATTTCACAAGATTTTGAGATTAGTAGATTATAAAGTAGCTAATAATGTACCGGAACTATGTTATTATTATTCTTCTTTTTCTCGTGTAAATCTGTGTAATCTTGTGGTTCTATAGATCTACAATTCGCTTCCGTAAGCGCATTGTTCAATATCTCCGTGGTTTCGTCCATCGTCTTCTTATCCACTGGATATGGCACACCATCTTTACCGCCAAATGCGAACGAGAATTTAACAGGGTCCTGCCAACTCGGCTTCTCACCATATATCAACTCGGCAATAAGCGCTAATGCACGCACTGTCGCAGGTCCTATACCTTTTATGCAGAGGAACTGCTCATAATTTGCCGGCTGCTTATCATAGGCTACACGAAGTGCATCCCAGTTCACTCTTCGCGGTAATCGGTAAATAACGTCTTCTACCTTTTTGCATGTATTCGCCTCTTTTGATACTATATCAAACTCAGAAAGAGTCTTCTGACCGCGCTGTATCATTTTTATACTATTCATGCTGCCTTCAAGTTCTTTATATGCCCGCTCTAATTCGTTAGGTTTTGTATTTGCAAGGTCTACTGTTGTATCTCTACATCCCCCGCTCTCTTTTGAAGTCAGATCTAGCACATGGTCCTGCAAACAACCTACTATGCCCTGGTGTGGCTCTTCGTCATACCTCTTTACCGCGGATGAGAGCCAATGGTATCGCCGGGCATACAGGTTGCCGGAGTTCATCCCTTGCTGGATCACCGCCCATTCTCCTTTCTCTGTAACGAACATCGAATGATGATAGAGCTGATAACCATCCTGTATACATGCATTATCCACCTTTGCTGATATTCGACTTGCGTATTTCAACTCTTCTATCTTACGATCGCTGAGCTTTAGCTTCTCGCCCATTGCATCTATGTCCGATAAGGTATTCCGCGATGCTTTTCCTTTTCCTCCCGCCACACCTATACCAAACTCCTCCGGGTCAATAACCGACTTCAAAACGCCGCAGACCACTGTTGTGGTTCCACTGCTATGCCAGTCGTAAGCCAATGCACAGGATAGCGATTGAAACCAGAGCGGATCTGATAATTTCTCTATCGCACCATTAACACCATATTCGTCTACTATCGTCTTGAAGATAGCATGAGCTAAGTTTTTCATCCGCTTCACTAACCAGTAAGGTGCTTTTCCTCCGTGAAGCGGTAAATCTACCGCGCCTATTTTATTCCGTTCAGCGAACTAAACCCCTCCCCTTTTTTCCCGCTGAGGTCAGCCCTCTAAAAACCCTGCGTGTATTCGCGGGATTCGCAACCCAATTCAGAGACTTATCCGATTTTATCACGGGATTAGTGGGCTCGACGAGGATTATTTCATACCATTTCCTCTTTCCATCCTCCGCCACCCAGTAAGAATTAAGGACCTCCATGTTTGGATATTTTCTTGAAGTTCGCTCTTCTGCAATCCGCTGCAAGCTCTTCCCGGGCGTCAATTTATGTACGCCCATACCTTTTGATGTCCTACCGTGTTTTGGTCGTGATTTCCTCCGCCCGCCTCTTCTTACCTTTGCTCTAACTATGATGATGCCCTGTTTCGCTTTATACCCTAAAGAGCGTGCTCTATCAAGTCTCGTTGGCCGTTCTAATCTTATAACTGCTGGCTCTCTCCTCCATCCCACTAATCTTTTCAGCCGGAGTTCTCGCATATGTGATGCCACTGGTCTCTTCCACGTATCGCTTATATATCCATAAAATGACTTTGCCATTTTTTCGGTTCTCCCTGAACTTTAATAATATAATATAAGAAAGGAAAATAAAGATATATGCTATCCTATTATTCTATACTACTATAAAATACTCGATACGGGTAGCAAGTAGCGCAGTAAAAAGTAAAAAAAAGGAGCAGATGATGGATATGGTGACAAAGCTTAAGCCGTTAGACATATTAAACAAATCGCTGAGGTCTCCCGTTATAGTGCGAATTAGAGGGGCCAGAGAGTTTAGAGGGACGCTGGAGGGGTATGACTTGCATATGAACTTGGTGTTAAGTGATGCAGAAGAATTGAATGGGGACGCCATTGTTAAGGAGCTTATGGGTGAAATCCTGGTAAGGGGCGACAACGTGGTCTATATCTCACCAACAGTGAAAAAAGATGCGGAAAAAGATGAGGGTAAAAGTAAAAGTAAAAGTGAAGAAGCAGGAGAGAAAGAGTCATGGTGAAAGGAACACCGTCACAGGGCAAAAGGCAGAAGAGGTCGCACATCATGTGCAGAAGATGTGGTCGTGTCTCTTATGGGATACATGCAAAATACTGTGTGGCCTGCGGGTTTGGGAGATCGAGGCGGATGAGGTCGTATAATTGGGTGGAGAAAAAGCCGTGAAGCAAAGAAGCGGCCGAGGTAGCTTAGCGGACTAAAGCGCCGGCCTTGAGAGCCGGTGTCCCACAAGGGACACAGGGGTTCGAATCCCTTCCTCGGCGTTCGCTCAGGGTATAACTCGACTATTGTGCAGGTGCAAAAGTAAAAATGGATGAATATATCAAAGTCTTAGATAGGGTTTTGAAGCAACTACCAAGTACGAAAGCTACGGATTCTCGTTTCTCTATACCTCAACTAAAGGTATTTGTAGAGGGAAAGACCACAATATTTGACAATTTTGATGTTGTTTGCAATTACATAAATCGGGAACAGGAGCATGTAATGAAATTTCTATTGAATGAACTGGGGACAGCGGGTAAGATAATAGGAGATAGGGCAATTTTCCAGGGACGATTCACCACAAGTGAAGTAGAGCATCAAATTCAGCGCTATTTGGATGAGTATGTGCTGTGCTGGGAGTGTAAGAAGCCAGATACACACTTCACGAAGATGGATCGTGTGTGGGTGCTGAAATGTGATGCATGCGGCGCTATTCGGCCTATTATAAAAAGAAAAGGCATGAAAGTCAAATAATCCCTTTTTCTACTTCTATGCCCAATATGTCCCTCTCGCCGTAGAAAACGTCCTTAGCTATTTCTGCACAGCCTATCGCAGCACTGTACCTTGTCAATGTCTTGCTTTTAACATCCAAAAGTCGATTTATTCTCTTCTTTATACCTGCTTTTTCGCCCTCCGAGCCGGTCAAGAAAACTTCACCGTTGGGTACATCGTAATCACGCATGAGAACGCGCATCGCTGAAATCTCCATTGCAACAAACAAAGACAGTGCATCGGAAAACAACGCCTCGTCCTTTTCTTTCTGCCATCTCTTACGTAAGATGCCTGCATTCGAGAACGCTTCGTTTGCGCTTAGCTCACCCTCGTCAATCAATCTCAAAAGCTGAAGGTCAAGTGGTCCTTGATACAAGCCAGGTGCGAGGATACATGCATCTATCGCCCCTATTATTGTCCCTTTTGCAACAGCCATCGTAACGGTATTAGAGCTGATGTCAGAGAAAATGAAGTTCTCATTTCCCTTTTTATATATGTTATATGCAACACCCACCTTTTCTGGGCTCGCGCAATGAGAAAAGAACTTCATCCGAGGGTCTATTTTTTCGCTACCTGCATGTATGCCCGGTATCATTATCGTGGGTACTCCTGCATCTTTTATCGCATCAAACACCTTAGTCCCACCGCCGATCCTTGCACCAGCACCTTCTTCACTTTTTAACCCTCTATTCTTTACCTTTTTTATATCCGTTATAATGGAAAAGTCATCACCCATAGAATAAGTCATGGCCGTTAGTTTTATCTCTTCTATATCTAATCCAACCTCTACCGCTCTTATTATCTTCTCGCCGCTCATCTCTGCGGCAGCCTTTCGCGAAAGCTCGAAAACCGCTATATCTCGCCTTTTCCCATCTTCTAACCCTGCGAATCGTATTCCGACAGTACCATGATCCACGCCCACGAAAGTAGTATTAGACATTGTTTTATTCCTATGCTAAGTATTTGTTTAGCTCATTTTTATAACCACCCGATTACACAGATTTTCACGAGAAAAAGAATAATCTTGACATAGTTTTAGTACACCATTAACTACTTTATGCTATAAAAATTAATCCCACGTTCTTGTGTTAATCTTGTGAAATCTCGTGGTTTTTTAGTTAGCTATACAAATACCTATACTATAGAGTCACAATTCACCTATTTGCGTTCTCGGAGCATTTTCACTACTTTTAAGGTTCGCCCTTTTTTGCATGCAATACTAGGATCATCGGTCACTTCTATTATAGTACCGCTATCCCCTTCTCTCAAACCCGCGGGGTGGCAAGAGTCATAAAGCTCGCACTCGGTTTCTTCGCATTTCGGTGATGTAAAAACAATTTTAGAATTTTTGAAAGCGAATTTAGCATCTATCGCTACCGTTACAGGTGGTTCTATTACTTCTACTACACATACACCATTTTCGTGGATGTAACAGTCATGCTTTATCACATCTCTTACTTTCTCTATCCGATATCTTCTGTCAATCGCGAGGGTCATGCAAGAATGTTTTAACTTGCACAACTCGCATCGCTCAGACAGCCCTAAAAAAAAGAACTCTTCTCCTACTTTTGCATATTTTGCACCGATTAACGTTACTATCCTTCCTTCTTCCATCTTTATCCGGTCACCTCGGTAGCGAGTGCAAGTCTTTCTGCCGCTTCATGTGTGAGTCCCAAATCGCCTAATATCGTATACCTGCCAGGGTTTATCTCATGAGCGTGTGTCAGTGCTTCCACTATCTCTTCATCTGTAACGCCTAATTCTTTTGCGGTTGTTGGAGCGCCAATCTTACTCAGCACTTCTCGGATATGCTGCCAGTTATTGCCATACAGATAGGTCATCATTATGGTACCGACACCGCATTGTTCGCCATGTAACGCGGGTTTTTCCGCTATCATATCCAGAGCATGACTGAATTTATGCTCTGAGCCAGAAGCAGGTGCGGATGACCCGGCGATGCTTATTGCAACACCACTGGAAACCAATGCCTTTACTACCGTTCCGGTTGATTTTTCATCTTTTTTCATTATCTCATTGACGTGCTCCATAATCATATTTGCAGTCATCTCCGAGAGGGCCGCGGCGTAACTGCTGAATTCCGCGTTCCTTATGCGGTCTGCAAGTTGCCAATCCCGGACAGCAGTATAGTTGGCAAGAATATCGCCACAGCCCGCAGCAGTAAACCTGTACGGGGCCGAAGCTAATATGGCTGTATCGGCAACAACCGCCAGTGGTGCATGCGTCTGAATGGAAACAGGACTGTTGCCCCTCTCTTTGTCCTTTATAGATGCCCTTGGCGATGCTATTCCATCGTGAGAAGCGATAGTAGGAACAGCGATAAATGGTACGTGTAGCTCAAAAGCGGCTATTTTTCCTGTATCTATTTTAGTCCCGCCACCCACGCCGAGCATGAACTCAGCTTTATCTTCCAGAGCCTTTTTTTTCACGCTTTCTATGCTTTCCCTATTTATAGAACTCACTTCTACCAGGTTGATTTCGTATCCTGAATCAGATAAAATCTCAAGCACACTCTCTCCCGCTATCTTTCTTGTCTTCCTGCCGGTAACAATAATGGCTCTTTTACCCATATCTAACTGCTTACACACGGTACCCACCTCTTGTAGCACGTCATGACCAATCAGAACCTCTCGCGGTAATTGCATCCATTTCCCCTTTCCTATCACTTCTACGGTCATTCTTCTACAATCTCCAGCATTCCTGCCTCGGGTGCATAGCAGTGCCCGCCCTCAATAAGCTCGTCAATTAGTTCCTCTACCCACGCTTCCTCAAACCCTTTCTTCATAAGCTCTTTTATTAATTTATCATGCTCCATACACTTAGTATTTTTTAATATCTCTAATATCATTTCCCTCGTCGTTTTACTGTGTTTCTGCCACACGTCATTTACCGCAGTTATCGCCATCTTCGCGAGTTCATCCAGCTTGTCATCACAAATCGCATAGTGCTCCTGCGCTTTCATAAAAGCTCCCGTTTTAGCATTGTTTTCACCAATGGCGGGACTTTGGCAATCAAAAGAACGATTTCGAAGCAATTCTAGACGCTCCATTGTCCTCTTTGCAGTGGTTAGTACCCAATTATTTCTTGTGTTTTCCTCTACCTCCTTTACCTCTTCAGCCAGTACGCTAAAGTTCCCGGCACCTTCACGAGCATGTAAGATACCGCTAAAAGCTACGAAGTCTCTTTTCTCCGCTGTATTGGCGGTTCTGTATTGTTTACTTGTATAGATATTAAGAGCGGCGGTCAAATCGTTTATTTTTATCCTGGCTATATTCCCCCTTTTCTCTACTTCTTCCACTTCTCCAACGCCAAAGAGTCTATTGCATCTCGCACAGGTAGGGGTAATAATGGTCGTCATCCCATTTTCCTTTATAACATAGTCGCTCTCCGATAGCTCTTCAAAAAACACTCTACAATCGTACTTCCTCTTTTTCCCTCGCATGTCACAACTAACTAAAAATTAAGAAAATGTGATGGCTGCGTATCCGACAACGCTGGACCGATCACCCGTGCTGTCACCGCTTGTTGCGTATGACACTAATTCTCCTTCCCTTGCACCGAGTCTTTTTGCCGCATGCATTACTGCTGCTATCGGTCCAATGCCACATGCTGTCACATTTCGTGCATAGACCCTATTGTAGAACTTAGATACATCTAACTCTTTTATCGCTTCGATTACGTATTCGTCCTTATCCCTTGCTATCCCCTCGGGTTCATAATGGGTAAAATCCGAAGATGCCAGCATAATCACTTTCTTATCCGTTTTTGCAATCGTGTCTGCTAACTCATTTCCTACCTCTTTTGCAGTATCTTCGTCGCTTAAACTCATGCAAATAGGGACGAAAGTGAATTGTTCATGGAAGAGAAATTGAAGAAAAGGGAGTTGAACTTCTATGGCGTGCTCGTATCTATGCGCATTTTCATCAAGGTCTATAATCCGTTTTGGTAGTGCATCTACAAATGCTCTGTCTACATCTACCGCACCTAAAGGCGTTTCCCAGGTATCCGTGGAAACAGCAACGAGCGAACCTATGCCTTGATGATTAGGACCGAGGATGACAAAGATGTCCGCACTGGGAAGTTTGGCGTAGGCACCCGCAGCTACACTGCACGAATGCATATACCCTGCGTGAGGAACTACCGCACCGATAACACGCTCGTCTTCCTCTCTCGTTATACCGGCGAAGCAATCATTTAACTGCCTTTCCAAACCTGCTCTTTCACCCTCATAAAAGGCTCCTGCCACTACCGGTTTTCTCACTTCTCAGCTCCCTCTCCTACTCTAAGCCTACCCTAGCCTACCTTACATATCAGCCTCAAAATCCTCTACCGAGTAATTGAATATGAATTCTTCTTCTTTACCTACGCTACGGAGCCTCTCCCGCAGCATTTCTCTTGCAAGCAGCCAATAAACAGTGGCAAGCGCTTTCCTACCTTTGTTATTCGTGGGAATGATAAAATCTAGCTCAGAAGTTGAATTGTTTGTATCACATAGCGCCACGATGGGTAGACCTGCAGCCACGCCTTCCCTTAATGCCTGCTCGTCGGTCATTGGATCGGTCACGACCAGTATGGCAGGCTCAGTGAAGTATTCGCATCCGGGATTCGTTAAAGTTCCTGGTATGAACCTTCCGACTATTGCCGCAGCCCCCGTAACCTCCGCGAACATGCTCACTGGACGATGCCCATATTCTCTTGACGATACAACTAATATGGAGGGCGGGTCATAATTTGCCAAAAACCGTGCTGCTGACTTCAGTCGATCATCTAAAGTTTCTATATCTAATAGATACAAACCGTCGGGTCTTGCCTGGTAGATAAATCTCTTCATATCACCTGTTTTTTGCTGCGTTCCTATATGAACACCACTGGCTAAGTAATCAGGACTGGGTATTAATGTCTCTGTTTTTTCCGCTTCTTCTGCCATGTTTCTTTTACCTCATTGTATTAATCATAATACTGGCTTAATATATAAATATGGGTAGTGAAAGGGGAAAGGAAACAGTAACGGGCTATATAGCGCAGTTAAGGGAAAAAATTCACTATCACAATTACCGATATTATGTTTTGGATGAGCCGGAGATTTCAGATGCCGAATATGATCGTCTATTCGTGGAGTTAGAGGCGCTTGAGCGGAAGTATCCCGAGTTGATAACGCCAGATTCGCCAACACAGCGGATAGGCGCGAAGCCGGTGGCTGGATTCGGCACGTACGAGCACAGCCTACCGATGCTGAGTTTGAATAGTGTTAATACCGAGGTGGCGGTAAGAGATTTCGATGAGCGGGTGAGGCGGATGCTTGACGTGGAAGAGATAGAGTACGTGGTGGAGCCGAAGATAGACGGACTGGCAATGGAACTCGTATATGAGAATGGCGTCTTCATAGTGGGGTGTACAAGAGGCGATGGGAAGACGGGCGAGAATATAACACAGAATCTTAAGACGGTAAAGACACTACCTCTCCGTATCCTCTCGGAGACAGCGCCTTTACTGGAAGTAAGAGGCGAGGTATTCATGCCGGTGAGCAAATTCAAAGAGCTTAATGACCTGTTAGGCGCGAAGGGGGCGAAAATGTTTGCGAATCCTAGGAATGCCGCGGCTGGTTCTGTGAGACAGCTTGACTCGAGGGTTACTGCCTCTCGACCTCTTGATTTCTTTGCTTATGGCATTGGGAGAATGGAAGGGAAGGCGTTTTCAACGCAGTGGGACGTATTAATGTATTTGCATAAGATAGGATTTAAAGTAAGCCCATTGATAAGGCGGTTTAAGGAGTTCGAGGATGTGATTAAATATCATGATGAAGTGAAGGAGAAACGAGATGAGCTGGATTATGAGATTGATGGTATAGTCGTGAAGGTAAATCAGATAAAGTATCAAGAAAGAGTGGGGCTCATTTCGCGTAGTCCACGGTGGGCGATTGCATACAAGTTTCCTGCGAGGGAAGAGTTTACAACTGTGAATGACATTGTGGTGCAGGTGGGGCGGACAGGCGCTTTAACGCCCGTTGCGATATTAGAGCCTGTGCAGCTAAGTGGCGTGACTGTAAGTAGGGCGACATTGCATAACGAAGATGAGTTGAGAAGGAAGGATGTCCGGATAGGTGATACTGTAGTGGTGGAAAGGGCCGGCGATGTTATACCGGAAGTTGTGAGCGTGATAAAATCGAAGCGGACGGGCGCGGAGAAAGAATTCAGGATGCCTGGTAGGTGCCCGATCTGCGGCGCGGACGTGTTGAAAGAGGGTCCGATTGTGCGGTGTATTGGTGTTTCGTGCAGTGCACAGTTGAAGGAGTGGATAACGCATTTCGCTTCGCTTCGTGCAATGAACATAGACGGGCTGGGTGAGAAGGTAATAGCGCAGTTATGTGATAGGGAAATGGTTTCCGATGCCGCTGATTTGTTCTTCTTAACAAAAACGGAGCTCTTGAAGCTGGATCGGATGGGCGATAAATCGGCGCGGAACATATTGTATGCACTGGAAAAGAGCAAGCATACTACTCTCTCTCGGCTCATCTATGCTCTAGGAATAAGGCATGTGGGGGCGCATACGGCATCTCTGCTTGCTGATAATTTCAGTGAACTAGAATCGTTACGGAATGTCGGTTATGATGCTCTAGTAAGCATACCCGAGGTAGGACCGGAGGTAGCAAAAAGCATTATTCTGTTCTTCGAGCAGGGCGGCACGAATGATTTGTTAGTGAAGTTGGAGCGGGCAGGGGTGTGGTATGAAAAGAAAAAGGCTGCGGCAGAAGCGAGATTGGAAGGGCAGACGTTTGTGTTTACCGGCCGAATATCTATGCCGCGAGAGGAGGCGAAGAGTTTAGTGGAGCGGTTAGGCGGTAAAGTAGCGTTGAGTGTGTCTAAGAAGACGGATTATGTGGTGGCAGGCGAGGACGCGGGATCTAAGTTGGAGAAGGCTGAGAAGCTTGGCGTGAGGATACTAGATGAAGCGGAGTTTATGGAAATAATAAGAGAGGGATGATTTTGATTGGACTTCCGGGGGATGTCTAAACTATCAATGGCTGTATAATAGCGCTGAGTCAATATTATTTAGGGAACCTGCTCGCCTTCTTCGCTGTTCACTGCCCTTTTCTGAAAACTGCTTCTGATTAATTTGTTTTGAAAAATGAGGGGGAAGGGGGGGGATTAGAGGGAGCGGAACGAAGTGTAGCGGATGCCAGGCTTAACTGTCGGGAGTTTCCTTCAAGCGTGCAACGTCAAGGAACCCCCTTACATAGGAAATACCGGAGAGGAAAGCCCCGCCAGACGTTATAAAATGTACGCTTTTTTTTGCAGAAAAAACTGAGCGGGGCACCAAAATTTATCTCCTGGGTCTGCAGAGAATTTGAGTCGCGAAGATACATATTCGTCCATTTTAGGGCGTCTACCTGGGCTTGGTATCTTCGTTATTTCTTTTAGAGGGGTTACAACGAACGGGGTGCTGATGGGACAGGGCGCCGCAGGCGGTTTTTTATCTTGATTATATTTGGGCACGTGAAGGATCTCAACACAAGAGAAAAAACTGAGGGTTTTAAAATGCGCACTGCAGTTGTAAATATTAAAACCCTCACCCTAGTCTAGCTGTGGCCCGTTCACAACTACTTGTTTTTCCTCGCTGGGCGAGATAATAAAGATTTTGACACGTTATTAAAGATTGACTTTAGATCTCGTATTAGCTCATCACCTGTTGAATAAGTCTCTTTCGCACTTGTAAAACATTCATCAACTACATCCGCTATTGGGGAGATATTAGCCCTGCCCAATCTTTTTTGGAGTTTTTCATTGGTTATTTGAGATCTTAAA
>JAYEJE010000061.1:0-2581 GCA_034660415.1 Methanobacteriota archaeon
CCTCGTACTTTTGCTTGTAGTATTTCATCAAAATTCTATGAATTTGACCAATATCGTCTGTCCTTTGATTTGCTTTAGAAAACGATTGTTGTAATAAATTCTGAGCTTCTTTGTATCGTTTTTGCTCCTCTTTAAGCACTGATGGGAGTAGTTTGAAATTATAAAAATCTTCACGCATTAGTGATCCCCAAACATCGTCACAGTATTTGCTTTTTTGTAATGTTTCTGTAATCGCATCGATTTCATGCCAATATTGGGACGTCTTGCTATTTTTATGTGCTGTCTTAAAGTAATTAACTATCTCACATACTTGTTTAACCATCTTCGTCCAATCTTCATCTTTAGGTCTTGAAGAAAAATATGAATAAAAATCGAGTATATCCTTTAATTCAGTTTCTCTTGTCTCTACATCTTTTAACCACTCATTCAAATTATTACTATAGGCTTTGCAGATACTATACATGAAGTTTTTATCGCCAGAATATTTCTCCATCATTAAACTGACCCAAGCTTTGAAGATTTTTTGGCATTTAATATTGTTTTGCTCGCTTTCTTTGACATTTTTGCAAAGTTCTTCCGCCCAAGCAATTCTTGCCTCATATATGTACTCTAGAAATGAATATTCATATTGAAAAGGACTCTCTTCCAGTGATCCATTTTAGTATTTAAGTTCT
This sequence comes from Methanobacteriota archaeon, assembly GCA_034660415.1. Classification (GTDB taxonomy): domain Archaea; phylum Halobacteriota; class Syntropharchaeia; order Alkanophagales; family Methanospirareceae; genus Methanophaga. The sequence continues at coordinate 675 of JAYEJE010000061.1, forward strand.
GATGGGTCTTTATGAATAACACCGGGGTAGCTCTCTTTAATTATTTTCATCGTTCGCTTAGCACTTTTCGCTAATTCAGAGTCTATTAAGACCTTTTTACGATGGAGCATTATTTGACAGAGATTCTGCCTAAACTTAGGGAACGACTGATGAATCCGTTTTTCAATATCATCAAGATAATCCATTTATAACCTCTTTACTCGTCTATATTTTAAGATCTGCCAAGCAAAATTTCGGCTAACGTTTTGGGCATATCTAAAGTCCAGCCGTAAGGCTGGATTTGGGCGAAGGTGCAAAGCACCGTAGCCAGATACGCTCTGTTATACGCTGTCGGCAAAGAGGAGTCACTATTCCCTTTTAGCTTCCCTCGCTTTATATTCTGCTTTCGCTTCCTTTTCCGTAAGCTCTTTCTGTATCCAGTGAACACCAAATAGATAGTGCATTGATATACCTATTCCCCAACCTAAGAGGGGATAAAAGAACCAGATATCCTCGGGAGAAGATATGAAGTTAATGGCTATCAACATAGCGTTAACCAGCACGTACACTACCAGATGAACTGAAAAGCCTATTTTCTCCTCCTCAGACACTATTTCCCTATACGCCTTTTTGTATTCCTCTAATGGAATTTCTTCTGCCATATTTTCTCACCTCCTAAGCCGATTGCGTATAACTTTGGGATATCCGAACTTGGTTCGCTTATATCCCCCTTTAACTGAAACTTTACAATCATTTTTCTCATCATGACTTTTGAATAGATGAGGGTATAAATAACTTTCGATGCAATGCCGTATAGCGTCTCGCAAATAAAAACTGATAGGCAAATTTGCGGAAATCTTTGATTTTCTCTTTTATCTGCTGTTGCGCCCTGTCGGCGAAAGGGTTTCAATCAATCATCGTCATTGTATTCTTTTGGATATTTAACTGTCCCTTGTTTTCCCTTTAGGCTATTGGGTAAAAGTTCTAAAGCCATAAAAGCGTTATTAGGGACTTCAAAAGGTAGTTTTATTCCAAAAGTACTTGCAGGTGCAAAGCCAAATCTTGGATAATAGTCAGGGTGTCCCAATACGATAATAGAACCATATCCAGCTTTTTTAGCAGCTTTGATTCCATATTCAATTAGTTTTGATCCAATACCCATTTTTTGATAATTTGGCAAGACCGACATTGGAGCAAGTGAAAGGGTTTCGTATTCATTTTCCTGTGATATTATTTTAATTGGAAAGAATAAAATGTGGCCAACAATTTTATTATCTATTTCAGCGACCAAAGATAAATCAGAAATATATTTTTCATTTTTTTCTGAGATTTTCAACTATTTTACCTTCGTTTTCTTGGCCAAATGCTTTGTCATTTACTGATTTAATGTCTTCGTAATCCTTTTCTGTTTCTTTTCTAATCTTTATTACCATTTCAAATCCTCGCAATTTCGTACAACGTTTTGAGCGTATCTGAAGTTTGCGGAGCGACAGGGGAGCAAATTTGGGCGAAGTGCCGAAGGCACGAAGCCAGATACGCTCTGTTGTCCGAGTGCGTTAGCACCGAAGCGAAGCTGAGAGTTGAACCTGCCGCCCAATTATCCATCGTATATTCTTGATCTTTTATCAATGTTTACTATCAGAACCGCATTCTTATCCTGATATATTTCATACAAAATTCTGTAATCCCCCACCCTTACCCTATGGACTTTTTCTTTACGCCCCACAATTTTCTTTGCATCCGATAGAAACGGATCATTTGCAAGCGCCTCTATTTTTCTTACAATTCTATCATATGTTGTCCTATCAACTCTTTTAAGGAATTTATGACTCATACTGCTCAAATGTATCTCGAACTTCACTCGGAATTCCTCTCTATGTCTTCAAGTTTTATTGTTTTCCCCTCCACAAATTCTTTCTCAGCTTCTT
>JAYEJE010000062.1:0-2579 GCA_034660415.1 Methanobacteriota archaeon
AATAGTAACTATATTTACCAAATGTACAAATATTTAGATCTTTCAGTTACCTTATAAAAACTTTTTTGTGAATCTGTGTAATCTTCACTATTTAAACGCGTTATTTCCGGAATTCTACCCCATGTTGCGAGCTGGTCCTTATATATTACAAGCGCACCTTCAACACCTTCCACGTGGTTGATCGCCTGGAATGCTGTTGGGATAGATTGTGCATCAGTGACGGAATTGCATAGCGCCGTGGCTGCAGCATCTGATAAAGATGCGCTATTACTTATCACTGTTGCGGCATCTGCGTGCCCAAAGCTTATGGAATGTCCTACTGTACCAGAGGATGTGCATATCCCAACCATAGAGGGGGAAGGTTTTAGCTTGAGTGTAATCTTGTTCGAGAAGGGACTTTCTCCTGCATATATGCCTACAAGTATCTCTCTATCACTTATCAATGCAACATCACCCCCATTATCCACCATTGCGTATGTCGCCCCGGCATCTCGCATTGCTTCTACCGCAAACTCAGCTAATGTGCCTGCAACTGCTGACATTGGCCCTAAGCCGAATTTTTCCGAGGACTCTATCATTCTTCGCACTATCGCCGGTATAGTAGCAGTACAGACCTCTGTTTCTTCTACATTGTAGCATTCAAGCGTTACAAGGAAGTACGGATGCCAGCGCACGAATCTTTCCAAATCCTTTCTTCGTTGCGTTAACTCATTTTTTGCAGTCTCTACGTACCTCTTTTCGTCTGCAGTTATCCATACAAACGTCTCTTTCAGCCTGAAACTTTCTCTCATCAAAAATCTACCCTTTCTTGTGCTGATTCATCACAGCCAAACACTTTTTCACTTAAGATCATAGGAATCTCATCCCTGTTCTCTTCCGTAACCCTAATTATCTTGAAATCACGTTTTATCCGCCTTACCAGTTCGTGCTCCGACCTCTGATGCACAGAAACAATGAGATGTTTATCACTTTTTATCGCCTCTTCCACCGCAGCGATGAAACGCATTGACTTCAGCTCCATAGGCCCTATTTCATCAACGAAGATCACTGCTATATCAGGACTTGCTACCGCATCTTTTATCGAGTTTGCACCGATGGAATCTAAATCTATTAGGTTTACGCCATATTTACCCACTTTGGGGCCTCCCGGGTGCACATGTGCCAGAATGCCCATGACGCCTGAGTTTATGTCCTTTATCGAGAAACCTACTCGCCTGCCGCTTTCACGTATGTCGGAAGTAAGCATACCACCCACAGCCATCCCTTCCTCTTTCAATCGCCTTATTACTTCTTTTATAATCGTTGACTTCCCTATCTTCGGCTTCCCTGTTATTCCCACTCTTATTTTCACGTCTTCTCTAATTAAAAGATGAAAACAAGAAAATAAATTATTTTATTGACACAGATTAACGCAGATTGACACAGATGATAACGATCAACATCATGATGTCAAACTTAAATTTATTTAGTAAGTCCGCGTAAATCTGTGTAAATCTGCGTCCTAAATTAAATTTATGGGTAGAAGGTATACTTTATAACAATAAAAAAATGGAGATCGAGAAGACTTATTGCGAGGCGTTTGATGGATTAGTCGCAAGGATATGCATAACTGCGAGAGATGAGAAGAGCTTGAAACGAGCGGCTTTCGGCGCTACTGCATTGCCTTCCACTGTCTTTGGGGAATCGGAAGGTGGGGTGGAGAAATGGTTGAACGAAGACGAAACACCAGACGGTAGAAAAGGTGCACTGGTTCAGCTATGGGTGAACTATGGCGAGAATGCCGTTAAAAAGCTAGACTATGAAATATCGAAACGGATACGGCAGGGGATACTGGTAGTGCCTACGACTTCTGTATTCAATGCGCTTGATTCAGAAGTGGAAATTGACACCATGAATAGAATAGGACATTGCGGCGATGGCTACGAAACAATAGAACGCAGATTCGGAAGAGATGTAATAGCGGTGCCGATAATGGTGGGTGAGTTCCTCGTGGAGCATCGCATAGGGTATAAGAAGGGCGTAATGGGTGGGAACATATGGCTCCTTGCCGAAACTTTAGAGGCTGCGTTAGAAGCGAGTGAAGCGGCAATCAGCGCAATAGACCGAATAGAAGGCGCCATTACCCCTTTTGATGTCTGCGCTGCGGGTTCTAAACCGGAAACTAAATATCCCGAGATAGGGCCCACGACAAATCATCTTTATTGCCCCACGTTAAGGCATAAAATAAGCGGGTCGAAAGTCCCGGATGGTGTAACGGCCATTCCCGAAATAGTCATAAATGGACTTTCCCTCGATTCGGTAAAAAGGGCGATGAAGGCCGCAGTGGATAGTGTACGCGATGTGGAAGGCGTGGTGAAAATATCTGCGGGTAATTACGGCGGTCGCTTAGGCAGATATAAAATCTACTTGAATGACTTATGAGTGTCGCATTAACTCCTTTTTATAGCAACCACAAGATTACACAGATTTTCACAAACCTTTTCTTAAAAAGAAAAGCTTTACCAAAAGAACATTTGTGTTTTTCTTTTAGCACAGGTTTTCTTTTTGTAAAAAAGAAAAAGTGTTGTGTTAATCTTGTG
>JAYEJE010000063.1:0-2571 GCA_034660415.1 Methanobacteriota archaeon
TTCTTTTTCTCGTGAAAATCTGTGTAATCGGGTGGTTATAAAAAGGAGCTAAACAAATACGTCTATTTTAATTTTTGCCCGTTTCTCAATTACGGACAACGGATAAAAGAACCCAATGTATCGCCACTGTTATCGAATACATACACATCAGCACTGTTTTTTCGTGCTAAATCCTCTGCAAGAGCATGGAAAAACGACTTCAAACGCTCGTAGTCGGTACTCTTCAGCCGTTCAACGAGTTCAGCAACGGTGCTGAATTCAAGATCGAAATGGTCATGTGCGTCAATCTCTAACAGATCGCAAATCTTTGCCGGCATCGCGAATATCACTTTCTTCTTCGCTTTCGATTTCTCTATCGCATAGCACACGTAATTACCCGCAACAACTATATTATCTACCGGGAAATTCAGCTTTTCTACTGCTATTCGCTTGCTCTTCTCACCCGTGCTAACGCCTATGAGCTCCGTTTTGTCTCTTATGAGCGCGTCTATAACATGCTTATAACCATCCTCGGTGTACGGTTCAATGAACCCCGTAGCGCCGAAGATCGGGATACCGCCTTCTATGCCCAACATCGGAAGAACAGTGTCTTTCGCTATCTTTTCACCTTCGGGCACGAAAATCTCTATTTCCATACCACCCGCGATCACTTCCTTCACGTTCGTTTCTATGTCCATCAAAATGTGCGGGTATATATCAGGCGCACCGACTTTACCAAGCCCAGCCTTTTTTATTATTCCTATTCCTTTGCCTGCTCTTATGGCAAATACCGGGAACTGCCTTGCCCTTGCACAGATAAGCAAGCCACTAAACGTATCTCCCTTATAATCGCCGGAATCCACACGAACACATGCTATGCTCTCCTCGACATCTGCATTTTCTACAGCCATCTCCACTTTTATGCCTGCCGAAGTTGTAACTTCCACTTTCTTCGCTTCTTTTCCCGCATACAGAAGTGCAGCAGCTTTCGAAGCCGCAGTGGCACATGTACCTGTTGTATATCCGCGTTTGAGGATTTTACCGTCTTCGAGCAGAACCACTCTTCCTCTTTTTATCTCTTCTATCAAAGCGTCATAGCTGATGCCATTTAGCTCCGCGGCTGTTAATATGAGCGCCTCCGGGTATTCCATACCTGATACAGGGTCTCTCATCTATTTTTCACTTCTCCTCCACAAAACTCAATTCGATTATCGCATTGGTAATTGCCACTGCGGATGGAGTGCCACCTCTTGGGCCTCTTATTACAATGCACGGTATACCTGTAGACAACATATCCTCTTTCGACTCTGCGGCATTGACAAAGCCTACTGGCGTTGCGATAATAAGTGCAGGCTTTATACCTTCTTCAAGCAGTGCAGAAAGCTCCAGGCATGTCGAAGGTGCATTCCCAACAACCACAATGTTATTGCGGATGAGCTCCTTTGCGATGCGGAATCCCGCGGCAGTCCTTGTAAGATTCTCTTTTACTGCCATTTCCCGTGTTTTTGGGTTATTCACAAAGCACTTCACATTCTCCTTGTATCTTTTGCTGATACCTGCTTTTACCATTTCAATGTCTGTAATGATTGTTTGCCCATCTTGTATGCACTGTATCCCCTTTTCAATGGGGTTATGTTTGAACACAATCAAGTCCATAAAAGAAGGGTCTGCATTAGCAAAGACTACCCGGCCCGCAACTCGGCGTTCGTGCTCGCTAAGCGGATATTTCGATACAATATCCGCTACGATTGCCTTGCTCTGCTCCCACACCTGGGCTCCTGCTGCTACCGAATCGCCTCTTTCGTGACTATCTGCGTCACCGAGGTCATAATTGTATTTCTTTTCATAACCCCTACGTGTAACCATTCGCCCGCCAATGTTTTTTGTACCCGAGCAGCCGATAATAATGGTCGTTGACATGTCTATTTGATGATAGAAGTCGGGTAAATTGTCCAATGTGGTAATCTCACTGTAATATCCTACTCTTTCCGCGTTTTTTACTATGCCTACTATCGTTTCCCCGTCACGAACCCGCATAAAAATCTCGTGTGCCTTCTCCAGTTGTGTCGTTCTAGTTTTGCTTTTTGGATTGTATATCGCAACTGCGATGCCCATCATAGCTAAACATTCCAGCCGCTTTTCTATCTCGAGCCAGGGCACTAATAAATCACTCAAACTGACAACAGCGAAATCATTTGAGAGTGGAGCACCAAGTAATGCGGCTGCGGCAGATGCCGCTGTTATGCCCGGCACTACTTCCACGCCTATATGGGAATCGCCACTTACTTCTAATACCAGCCCGGCCATACCATAGATGCCGGGATCGCCACCAGATACAATGACAACGTTTTTTCGGCTCCCTAACTCGACTGCTTTCTTCGCTCGCTCAACTTCCGTCCCCATCTTGCCTATTATCAATTCTGCACTCGTCGGTATGATCTCCTTTATTAGTTCTATGTATCGCTCATTGCCCATAATAACGTCAGCACTGGAAATCAGCGTTCGCGCTCGTTCGGTAAGCAAATCCAAAGATCCCGGTCCTATTCCTACTACAGATAGCATGTTCTACCTCTAAAAATATGTTTCTAATCA
>JAYEJE010000064.1:0-2556 GCA_034660415.1 Methanobacteriota archaeon
CAACTCGAAAAAGATGAAAAACACAGGTACCGCCTTCGCGGGAAGAGAAATAAGCCCTAAAATCGTGCTAACTGCCGATGAAACGATGATGAGCAAGTATCGGTGGGGGATTTTTATAGGGTTCTCCACCTGCATGCCGCAGGGTATTATCCCTGAATGGTTCTATTTCAGCGTTTTCTCTCCGCCAGTGCCGAGGAAGAACGGTAGAGCGGTGTATGCAGACTTCGGGCTCAGAATTGTTGAATCTTGCTTAGCAGAAGTGTTTGGCGAGGATGAAGTCGCAGTTGTCCATCCACGTGATTTGGAGCACATGGTTGGCAGCAGGACGGAAATAATAGGAATTAGTGGACATGATTTCCTGGGCATCAATCCTCCCACTTCGGAATTCGTTGACATTGCAGATATCGGACCACCGTACAATCGTGTGAAGTTCTTTGAACTGATGCGAAAGCCCATAATGAAAGAGAAAATAGTGGTAGCCGGTGGTAAAGCGGCATGGCAGTTAGCGGATGAAGCGATCATGAACAAACTCAACGTTGATTACGTTCATCTTGGCGAGGGAGAACTCACCATTCCTGCACTGTTCAAATCTATACTTGAGGGTGAGGAACTGCCGGGGATAATAAATGGAAAAGAGCCAAACACAGATGAGATTCCTAACATCCGAGGTGCCACAATTCACGGCTTGGTCGAGATAAGCAGAGGATGCGGAAGAGGCTGCTCTTTCTGCACGCCGACCATGCAGAAGCTTCGTTTTAAATCAGTCGAGCATGTTGTAAGAGACGTGAGGACTAATGTAGAAGCGGGGCAGCGTTCAATATGTTTGCATTCCGAGGATATTCTGCGTTACGGCGCCAAAAAGATAGCCCCGGATGATGCGCGTGTTCTCAATCTAATCAAGAGTGTTGCATCGGTTGAAGGAATAGAGAGTATTGGAGCGAGTCACCTCGCTCTTGCCACGGTTTATCATAATCCCGGTCTGCTTAATGCCGTTTCGGAAACATGCCACTCCATGCTCGATCAGGAGTGGCAGGGTGCGCAAACCGGAATAGAGACTGGAAGTGCACGGCTGATCGCGAAGCACATGCGGGGCAAAGCGTTACCTTCGCCAGCAGAGAAGTGGCAGGAGATAGTCACGCAAGCTTTTGGTATCCTCGACGATAATAACTGGTTCTGCGCTGCGACAATGATAAATGGCCTGCCGGAAGAAACTACGGACGATGTAATAAAGAGTATCGAGCTGGTAGAGGATTTGAAAGGCATTTCGTCGCTTAGCGTACCGATGAACTTCGTTTCAATGCGTGGCGCGATTTTAGATAACGACGAATCGTTTACCATGGCGAAAATGACATCGGAGCACTGGCAGCTCATGGGTGAGTGCATAGACCACGATTTGAAGATTGTGCCGAAACTCATGCGGGAATACAAGAACACCAAAAGCATCAAAAGCTGGCTACTCAGCTCCGCGGCAACGCGCATGGCGAATGCACCGAATAAATATGTGAACACGATGAAGCGTGGTGAGCCGCCGACGGAGCGTAGGGAAGTAAGTAAATGGCTCAATCCTGAGATACCTGACCTGAAAGTCACAGATGCAATCCAAACAAATTTCAAATCTAAATTTAAAACTAAAAACATTTTATACTTTAGTAAAAAGTAGAAATAGGTAAGAGGGTACTGGAATAAAAAAGAGGCAAAAAAAAGAATTCATACATATGCAACATTTATATAGCAATTCGTTCATAGTATATATCATCATGGTAAAAAGAAATTATATCGCGGATATAGAAAAGGCACTGAAAGAAGGGACGGAGCCAATAGCATTATTGAATGTTATCTTAGGCTTTCTTAATTTTAAGCCAATAGAAATCAAAATTTATAATCTTTTACTGACCTCTTCGTTAACGATAAAACAAATTCAAAACCTGCTGAATCTTTCAGAACGAACAATACGGAAATATATCCAGAGATTAGACCAGGAAGGATTTATAATTAAAAAAGTAGAAGCGGGTAAAAGGCTTAAATACGTCTATACCGCGGTTCCGATTCAAGAGGCATGGGAGAAAGTAAAAGGAAAAATACAGGAAATAATATATGAGATTACCAGAGTTCTTGAAATAAAGGCGGTACTCTTTTGATAGAGAGATTCCCGATACGCATCTTCAACGATTTTTTGTCTGTTTCAAGCATATGTATTGTATGAATATATTTATACACGTGTATGAATTATTTAAAACAAAGAGGATGAGGGAAATATGGAAGAAAAAGAGAGTGAGGTAACAAAAGCTGTTAGAGAAGCGGTGGTGAAAGCGGTTGAGAAAGGGGAAAACCTAAAAGAAAAGGTAACATGCGTGTTCGGTTAAGTAACCCATCGCTCCATCAACCTCTCCCTTTTAACATTAGGATCGCATCCTTGCCCAAGATAAATATCGTATATGGTGAGCATATCCAATTTCAGCCCCATGCATTCAACAACTTCAGTTAATAATCGGTCTGCTTGTTGCGTAAACACCTTTGCCCAGCGTAAATGCGTGTATCGGTTCGCGTTTTCGGGAT
>JAYEJE010000065.1:0-13064 GCA_034660415.1 Methanobacteriota archaeon
GGGATATTCATCATTCAAAAAATCGCACTTGATGGTCGTCACCTTCTTATCATCTTTATATCTATCCTTTGCCATATCTACCAGCTCAGGGTTGATGTCGAGACCAACATAATACTCAATATCATTCTCCTCCAGTAGCTTACAATCATTAGCGTCAATCGGTACGTCATCATCAAGGATATTCGATATGAGATGATACCCATATCCAATGCCACAGCCGAAATCGAGGATGCGTAACTTCTCTCCACCGTCTATCAAGCTATTGACCATCTTACGATAATGGTCCTGGCATAACTTATCTTCCCAACGTATCTTCACCGGATCGTATCGAGAACTTCTCATTGGCTGGTCGTAATAGTTTATCGCATCACTCTTGTAGACGCTTTCTACTCGCTCTTTCATCGTAGCTATTTAGATGCTCCATCAGTTATTTCTTCGGCATCCAACGGATAACCGCCAATCCCGTCATGGACTTCCTTTCCGTGGAGGGGTGGATTGAAGACGCAAGCCAACTTCAATTGCGTCTTAGCTCGCAGCAAGTGCTTATCGTGGTTGTTCAGAATATAAAGGGTGCCAGGCGTGATAGGGTAAATCTTGCCGTCGTCCACCGTTTCTATTTCCCCTTTCCCTTCTATGCAGTACACAGATTCCAAATGGTTCTGATAGCAGATGGGTGTTTCTGTACTAGCGTAAATAGTAGTTATATGGAAGGAAAAGCCCATATCGTCACCTTTCAGCAGCAAGCGAGTGCTATCCCAATTCTCGGAAACCACGCGTCTGACAGTTTTTTCCGCTTCCTGTAGAGTTCTTACAATCATGTCATAACCCCTATTTCGAGTTCGCTCTCGATCTCGCTTGAAATCCTACTGGACATAGATCCCATGACTTCCTTTACGCTCTTTTCGATTATACAGAGGCCTTGATTCAGTTGCGCGTCGGTAATGGTCAATGGCATGAGGAACTTGATAATCTCTCCTTCCTCTTCGGCAACCACACATGTATCGGTAAAGTGCTGACAGAGCAATAAATAGCTATAAACTGAGTTTACGGCCAGCGGTTTGCATGCGTTTATCAAAGCGTGGACTTTTACTGCATCTTTCACTCCCGGTTTACGAAAAACAAGTTGGTTTTGCCCGGTATAGATTGAACCGCTTTTCACTATGCTACTGACCGACATGATACATATCTCCTCTTCATAGACTACTAACTATTATACAAGTTTAAATATAGTATTTGAGGATAAATAAGAGAATGACGAAAATTTCTGAAGATTCCGAAGACTTTTTATAAACGGCACCATTATATACAAATAATGGTTAGCAAAGTAGACAATAAAATACTCGAGCTACTTCAGCAGGATGTGAGGACGCCGGTATCTAAGATTGCAAAAGAAGTGGGTTTGAGTGAAAATGGCGTGCGATATAGGCTTGAGAAGCTGGAGAAGGATGGCTATATTAAGAGTTACACAATATTGCTAAATCCCAAGAAATTTGGTAAGAAGCTGCTTGCGATATTTAATCTGGAGGTAGAACCCAAGACGATGAGGAGCGCGTTACCTAAATTGGCGGGGCTTGATGAATTTATCAAGATATATCAGACCACGGGACAGTTCTCTGTTATCGCAATCGGCCTATTTGATAACGAAGAAAGTTTGACCTCGTTTATAAACAACAAACTTTTGTTTGAGTTCCCAATCCAAAATTATAGTGTCGAGATTGTAATGAGGAAGGTAAAAGATACGGATTATGAAATATAAACTCCGCTGAATTAAACGGCTTTGCAATATAATCTTGTCATCCAACCTCGAATCCTCTTACCATAATTAACTTTTTGAAAGAAAGGTTTTTCAAATCCCAATTCCCGCGAAACGACCCATATAATCTCCAACATAAAAGCTTATTGAGAATTTAATGTCATCCATAGTAAATTCCCAACTCTGACGAGGCTCATTTATTTTAGATATGATAGCATCGTTTGGCATTTTTGAATATTTTAAGTCTATGGTAACATTATTGTCCGATATTTCAAGCTTTTTTAGTTCTATTTGAATATCTTCTATTAAGTCACTAAGTCGGGGGCGTCCCCATTGCTGCGCATTATCACAAAGCATGAGCAAGAAACCAAAAGGAAACTCTTTTGGTGATAGGAAGCCACTCTTTGCCATAAAGATTTCTCGATAGATTTCCGGGGTGTGCAAAGCCATAGAAAGTGCTGCTTCTCTCACTATTATCCTTTTTTCTGGAGGAAGATTTTCGTATGAACAGTGCATTAAGATTAATGCACTAAAAAGACCATGATTTTGGTTCTTTACTATCTGTTGGATTAGTGCCTTTGTTATCTTTTGTTTCACATCTCCATCTATTCGTTCACACATCAAATCGCACAATAATGTTTTATAATAATCAAAGATTCCATCATAAATCGCTAGGAAGTTACCCCATGGGATCGTAAGTTGTAATTCTTTCAAAAGTTCATCGGGTGTTATTTCTCTTACATCAAAAGAAAAATCCCTCTTAAGAAAAGCCGCCTTGAGGTAGCTACCAAGCAATTTGTTAGTTTTCTCAATAGGGTAAGCAATGTCATGGAACATAGAACTTAAAAACCAGCAGGTAATAACCGGATCCAGCAAGTCTTCGTCACTTCCGGAATACCCTTTCTCCTTTAAGTATTCCACTAACAAATTTTGTAGATTACCACTGTGGTTTATCATGTAATAGCCCATGAGAAATACTTGAAATTGATGTATAAAATGATCCCTATATCGTATATCCATTCTTAATAAACTCTCAAAACGCTCTAAATCTTCTATAATTCCCATATATTCGTTGCTTAGCTTTAATGCATAGTTAGATATTTCTTTTACACGGTTTACTACTTTTTCATATATTTTATCAACTCCTATTATATCCTGGGCAAGGGTATTAAAAGCGAAATATTTTATCCTCTCTGCAACATCCTTATTTTTTCGTCCTTTAAGTTCTTCGATATTTAAATTTTCTATTTTTTTCAGTAGTTCACTTCCGAATGTTCTATTATACCGCTCCTTTGAAGCGTAAAAAGTATCGAGCGATTGAGAGATATATCCGGCAAAATCTACTAAAAGTCGCTCATGATTTTTGCTAAATAGTATAATTTTTTCTCCTTTGCTGATCATTGCTTTAACTTCTTGCATATCTTTAAATAAGCTCTTAAGTTCTGCACGATTTTCAATTTGAAGGCTTTCCTGGTGGTTTCCAATTTTAACCAGACCCCGGATTTCTCCACCCCATTTCAACGGCACTTCGATTATTGATCCCGATACTTGCTTTGTTTCTGGTTCAGCCATCCCACGCCATTCTTCATGACATACAACATCATCTAATACTTTATTGTCTTTTAGCCTCAAACTACAATTGACAATATCGCCACTATGGACAACACAAGCGGTTATACCCATGGGTAGCATTTTGTTCTCGATTAACCTTTTTTGCTCCTTCCAGGAAAATTTGAAGTCCCTATCTTTCTCCAAATTCTCGCTGAATTCTTTCATCTTATTCTTTCCTTCTCTTTCTTCTTTTGTAAATGACTGCCTTACAGGCACGTAGTACTTAGCCATATCTTCTTTGAGTTTATAACCACTTTCCCCACTGCTATCAGCAATTCTTAATGCCTTACCTCCTTCTTTCTCCTTGGCTTCGTCAAGTAGAAATATAGAAAAAGACTTCACTTCCAAATATTTACTTCCCATATCTACCACTTTTCTTAAAAATATTTCAATGTCGGAGGTTTCAACAGACACTTTCATGATTTCTTTAGCTATTTCTTTTATCTTCTCTTCACGCTCGCTATCAGATAATTCCGCCTCCACGAATAATTTCTTTGCATCGTTAAGCACTTCATTCTGAACTTGATACTCGCATTCGTATCCTTCTTGAGCTTTACACATACTTCTTTTATTCTTTACCTCTACTTAATAACGTTAAAATCTTAGTAGAGAATGATAGTATATAAAAAGATTGGGAGCGCCGAAAATGAGAATAAATATCGTGCAGACGAACTATGATCCAACGGACATAGAACGGTTAAAAGAAGTATTAAACGACTTAGAAGGGATAGCCTGCTTCCCAGAGTGTTTTGCACTTGGAAGAAGCGGCATTGAAACTTTGCAGTATTTAAATAAGGTTAGTGACGAAGCGAAAAGCATTATAGAGGTTGTTAAGAAGACAGGGAAGACTGTCATACTTCCGTTAATCGAAAAACATCCGGTTATGCGGAATAGATTTTATAATACGACTTCTGTGATTCACAACGGCGATGTAATCGGCGCATACAAAAGAGTGGTCACACATCCGATGGAGAAATCATTTATTCAATCGGGTAATGAGTTCCCAGTATTTGAGATTGATGATATTACATTTGGAGTACTGGTATGTTTTGAAATTGCATTTCCTGAGCTTACACGGATAATCGCACTTAATGGTGCATCACTCATATTTGTTCCCGCAAGCGCACCGGAAGAGGCAGATTATTTGTGGGACGCAAGGTTAAAAGCGAGGGCAATAGACAATCAGCTATTTGTGGTTGGTGTAAATAGATGTGGTGAGATAGGAAATGAGCGGTATATCGGAAGAAGTATGGTTGTATCACCCCGTGGAGAAATCATATATGCGTGTAAAAACGAAGAGGAAATTGTACCTGTTGAGCTTGATTTGGATGAGATCACAAATGAGAGGGGGAGTGAACCAACATTCAGTGAATTCGAGATTGTGGTATATGACAAGTTTATGGAACGATTTAAGGAGCAAAGAGAATGAGAGCTGCAATTGTTGAAAATCACACTAAGATATGGATGATTGTGTAGGGGTAATAACAAGGAAGGGGGGGGAAAAGGTTTAATATCCCCCATCCATCCCAGGATACATTCCAGGATAGCCACCTCCTGGTGGCATACCGCCTCCTGCTGGTGGCTGTTCTTCGGCACTTGCTGCAATTACGTCGTCTATCCTCAGAATCATCGTTGCTGATTCCGCAGCCGAACTTACAGCCTGTGTCTTCACCCGTAGAGGCTCAACGACTCCCGTTTTCAACATATCTGTTGGTTCTCCTCTAAATACATCCAAACCCGCAAATTTGTCTCCTGCTTCATGCGCAGACCGAAGTGCAACGAGCATATCTATGGGGTCCAAGCCGGCATTCTCGGCAAGTGATCGCGGAATGACCTCCATAGCATCAGCAAAAGCCTGTATTGCCAGTTGTTCTCTGCCACCCACGCTTGCCGCATAATCACGCAACTGGAGCGCTAATTCTATCTCTGCAGCTCCCCCTCCTGCTATATACTTGCCATCCTCTAGCGCACATGCTATCACTCTTAATGCGTCATTCATCCCTCGCTCTAACTCGTCCACCACATGCTCTGTTCCTCCTCGCAGCAGTATGGACACGGATTTTGGATTCTGACAGTTCTCCACGAATATCATCTCCTCTCCGCTTATCTTCCTTTCTTCAACCAGCCCCGCTTCTCCAAGGTCTTCTGGTCGGATCTCCTCCAATGTCGTTAGCACCTTTCCACCGGTTGCACTTGCGAGGCTTTTCATATCGCTCTCTTTTACGCGTCTCACAGCTAATATGCCGCTTTTTGCAAGATAATGCTGTGCTAGGTCATCTATACCCTTCTGACAGAAAAGCGCATTGGCTCCGCTTTCTTTCACCTGGTTCACCATTTCTTCCAGCATTTTCTCTTCCTCATCCAGGAACGATTTCATCTGGTCAGGCGAGGTAATCTCTATTTTTGCATCTACCTCCGTCTTCTCTACTTCTAAAGCGGAATTTACGAGTGCAAGCTTTGCATTCTCCACCCGCTTTGGCATTCCCGGATGCACTGCCTCCTTGTCTATCAGCATACCTTTTATTAACATCGTATCTTCCGTACTGCCGCCGGTTTTCTTCTCCAGCTTTATGTTGTCCATGTCTATCTTCTTCACACCTTTCTCCGCAATCATTCTCACCGAATCTACGGCAAGATTGGTTAGCAATTCTTTTGCTATTTCTGCTCCTTTTCCCGTAATAGAAGTTATTGCTATCTTCTTTAGCGTATCTGTATCAGCAGGCGAGATGTCCTCTGCTCTGCTATTTAATATCTCATACGCTTTCTCTGCTGCTAATCGGTACCCGGAGGCAATCAATGTTGGATGCACGTTTTGATCCAAAAGGTCCTCCGCTTTCTTCAGCAACTCACCTGCAATGACCACTGCGCTTGTTGTGCCATCCCCGACTTCATCATCTTGCGTCTTTGCTATCTCTGCCATCATCTTCGCCGCCGGATGCTCTATGTCCATTTCTCTAAGTATCGCTGCCCCGTCGTTTGTTATGACAACGTCACCCATAGAATCAACTAGCATCTTATCCATCCCTTTCGGGCCAAGCGTAGACTTTACTGCTGCAGCAATGCCCTTTGCTGCAAGAATGTTCCTGCTCTGTGCGTCTTTTCCTCTTGTTCGCTCACTGCCTTCTTTCAATACTAATACAGGGCTTCCACCCAATTGTTGCGCCATTTTTCATATCACACTTACCATGTATATTTGCAGTTCTATATAAAGATTACCTAACGTAAAATTTGATAATGTTGTGCTACAAAAAAGAGAAGAATAGCTTGCAACCACTATTCTTCAAGGTTTGAGGTTTTTGTTTGTATATTCTGTTATGTCACCAGCTCGACTTCTTTTAACTTACCGATGATGTCAGATACAAGTTTTTCTGCATCTTCTGTTGTCATACTGGTTTGTTCTGTTACGATTGTGCTTATATCTTCTTTTGTTCTTGTCCCGTCACACATCTGCCAGATCGCTATAACAGGTTCATCTGCCTGGAAAGCTTGTTCTTTTTCGTTCACAAGTATCGCAGTACCGTCTTGGTCTTTCGCTAATTCCCCTTTCTTATTTATTACTTCAGCCATATTTGGCAATAGCCGCCTTATTCACTTTATATTTTGCCATTTTCAAAAAATCGAAAAGTTTATCAATGTGGAATTACATACTGCTTCCCCCTTTTCCCCCCCTAAAAAGCAAAGCGGATTTAAGAAAATGCTTTTCTATATTTCATAACTCAAAATCATTTCATTTATCGTGTTACCTTCGCGGATGATAAACCCATTTGGATCTATGATCAAGCTACCACCTAAACTGATTTTGTCATTAGTTGAGCCAACGGCATTGGCTTTAAGTACCCATAAATTGTTTTCAACCGCTCGTGCAATTGGCAAAGCCCTATTTTTATTTACTTTTCGTATCGCTTCGATTGGCGCATAAAAATGTGCCGATAAGATGAAGATAGCATCTGCCCCCAATGTTTTATATTCATGAGCGAGTTTCGGATCGTTCTGATCTCGACAGATCAAAACGCCAAACTTAGCATTGCCCACCCTGAAAATTAATGGCTCTTCTCCTTTTTTAAAATATGCTTCATCAGAAGAAGTGAGATTAATCTTGTGATAAATATCCCTCTTTGCACTCGTTAACAGGACTATTGCACTATTAAAACGTTTATTGCGTTCAAGATACGGTGCACCCACAATAACGTTCACAGAATTGTGTGTCACCTGTTTTTGAATAATATTCAAAGAGTCCATTACTTCATTTTGATTAACGTTACTAAAATCACGTACATAGCCTGTGATATTGCATTCGGGAAAGCACAAAATGTCTATTTCCTCTTTAGATGCCAACGAGATATATTTAGAAATGGTTGCTACATTAGTAGCTATATCACTATAAAGCTTGACTTGTGCAACACCAGCCTTCATGATTTTAATCTCCTTCATATATCCTATTATTTTCACCTTTAAAGTAATTATAGAGAGTCATTCAGAAATCTCTGCAAAAACCAATAAGATGTAGATACATATTATTGATCACTATGAATGAAGCAAAGACAATTGAGAGTAAGCAACTATATAAAGGTAAAGTTGTACAGTTACGGCTTGATACCGTTTTATTACCCGATGGGCGGACGAAAACACGTGAAATTCTTGTTCATCCCGGTGCAGCCGCTATTGTTTCTTTGACGGATGGAAAGGTACTGTTAGTGGAGCAATACCGGAAGGCTGTTGAACGTAACACCTTGGAGATACCGGCCGGCACGCTTGAAGAAGGCGAATCGCACGAGGAATGTGCCATGCGCGAACTAATTGAAGAGACGGGTTTTCAAGCTTCCAAATTGTATAAACTTACTGAATATTTACCTGCTCCTGGTTATAGTAGTGAGATAATACACATCTATAAAGCGAATGAGCTAACGAAAGTTTCTGACGCTGAACTGCCAGTAACGTTTGTGGAATTGAATGATGTATTAGCATTGATAAGAAAGGGCGAGATAAAAGATGGAAAGACAGTCGTTGGTGTGCTTATGGTCGCGATGGCGACTGTCGAACAAACTAAAATCAATTATGGACACAGATTATATTGATCAACAATGTCAAGTTAAATAAATCCGTGTAACTCTGCGTCCTAAATTAAATTTATGGGTAGAAGTTATACTTTATATACAATTAAATGATGCCAGCGAGAATATGCGTATTGCAGATAGAAGGAACGAACTGCGAGCTTGAGACTTTTCGCTCTTTTAAGCGGCTAGGTGCAGCGGCAGAGATTGTGCACTTGAAACAATTGATAGGTGCTGTAAAAGAGCGAGAGAAGAGGAAACTAAAGGATTATGATCTGTTAGTGATACCAGGTGGCTTCTCTTCCGGCGATTATATACGCGCCGGGGCAATACTGGCTGCGCGGATAAGAGGTACATTAGGTGAAGAGATAGACGATTTTATACAGGATGGTAAACCTATCTTGGGGATATGTAATGGATTTCAGGTATTAGTGGAAATGGGGTTACTGCCGGGATTAGCAGATGAAAAAATAGGGCTGCAGCAGGCAGCATTGACAACAAACGATTCCGCTCGCTTTGAATGCCGATCGGTATACCTGAGACAGGAAAATCGAGGAAACTGTGTTTTCACGAAGGGGATAGAGAACGGGCGCATCATGAAGATGCCTTGCGCACATGCAGAGGGTAAGTTTTTCATCAGCGAGAAAAGGCGAGAGGCGTATCTACAGCTTCTGGAGGAGAACGATCAGATTGTATTCCGCTATATTGACCCTGAAGGAGGTTATGTATCATATCCCTGGAACCCTAACGGTTCGGTGGATAATATCGCAGGGATATGTGACCCAAGCGGGAATATATTGGGCTTGATGCCGCATCCGGAGAGGGCTTTTTATGCCTTTTTGGATTCTGAATGGTCAAGAAGAGCGAAGGAGGGAGAAGAAGGAGGGGGTGCATACGGGGATGGGAAAGCTATATTTGAAGCTGTATTGAATTACCTTAGTAGGAAGGCTTATATATGATGATTTCATTCTTAATAAGAAAGAAAAGAAAAGAAGGAGCGTGAGTACAACTGGCGAAGAAAAGACTGAAAGATAAGTGGAAATCAAAAGAGTGGTACACGGTAGTAGCACCGAAGATGTTTGGCGATGTGACAGCAGGGGATACGGTGGCAGATGATCCCGCCAAGTTAATAGGTAGAAGAGTGGAAATGACTGTGGGAGACCTCACAGGTAAGCTGATAAAGAATTCAAATTTGAAATTACTATTTGAAATCTCTGAAGTCGAGCATAAAAACGCTCATACACGATTCATCGGGCATAAGGTAAATGGTGGCTATCTACGTAGTTTAGCGCGGAAGAGGAGCTCGAAAATCGAGTCTAATGTGGATGTTCTGACAAAGGATGGCGAGACCATTCGTGTAAAATCATCCTGTTTTACGCTAAAGAAAGCAAGTGAAGCACAGATAAAGCAGATACGGAAGATAATGGCTGAGGAAATTAAAAATAGAGCCAGTAGCTTAGAACTTAACAAATATATACAGGAGATAATACTTGGTAAACTCTCGGCGGATATATACAAGGTTGCGAAGAAGGTATACCCTGTGCGGAGAGTAGAGATAACTAAAACGGAAAGGGGCTTAGCTCCAGTGCATAGTAAAGAAGGTTAATTAAACTAAATTAAACTAAACTAAAATGAAATTAAAATTTCTCGGCGGCTGCAACGAGGTAGGACGTTCTGCAATATTAGTGGATGATAGAGTCCTCTTAGATTATGGGATGCGGCCCTCAGACCCGCCAGAGGTACCTTTAAATAGTGGGAATATCTCGCCTGAGGCTGTTATTGTTTCACATGCTCATCTCGACCATTCCGGCATGGTCCCGAGTTTGATGGTACCTAAAGTCTATATGACCTCTGTGACAAGGGATTTAACTATCCTTTTGGGTAGAGACACAATAAAAGTAGGTAAGGATCAGGGATTTGCATTCTTTGACGAAGAGGACATCAGGAAAATGGATGAGCATACGCGCACAGTCGCTTATGGTGAGCGGGTAGCATTAAATGGCTCAGATTATGAATTCGAATTATTTAATGCCGGGCACATACCGGGAAGTTCAGCAACGTATCTGCGAAAAGCGAGTGAGGATATCAGCTTGTTTTACACAGGAGACATAAGAATGGATGAGACAAGATTAATGAAAAGCGCTGCCCCTTCTGAGTTTCCCGCCTCCGACATCTTACTCCTAGAGAGCACATATTACAATAAAGAGCATAGAGGCCGGCAGGAAATGGAGCATGAGTTCATAGACTCTATTAAGGAAACTTTAGCTGCTGGAGGTAATGTGATTGTGCCCTGTTTTGCGGTTGGCAGGACACAGGAGGTCGTGATGATTCTGCATTCTTATGGTATTACGCCATATGTAGATGGTATGGGTCTAGGAGTATTCCGTCTGTTCAAGAATCATCCCTCGTTCTTGAAAAACGCGAAAGCATTGAATGATGCATTTAATAATGCACAGTTTGTAAACATGACGAGGCGGAAGAACATTTTTTCTAAACCCTCTGTAATTGTCACCACTGCGGGAATGCTTAATGGTGGACCCGTGCTCTATTATCTGAAGAAGATACACAAAGATCCTAAGAGCAAAGTGCTGCTCACGGGCTATCAAATAGAAGGGACGAACGGTAGGCGATTAATAGAGAACGGTCATGTGGAAGTAGATGGCAAGGTGGTGAAAGTAAGTGCAAGTGTAGAGCAATATGACTTCTCAGCACATGCAGGTGATTCCGAGCTGAAGGATTTGGTGTCACGATTTTGCAAGAATGGCACTGAGGTCGTGTTCATGGTTCATGGAGAACATACCAAAGAGTTTGCAGCATGGGCGAGAGATAATATCGGATGTGAGGCAATAGCACCTAAACTAGGGGAGGAGTATATTATAAAATAGGATAAAATAAAATAGAAAACATGCGCCGGTAGTGTAGCTTGGTATCACATAGGCTTGCCAACCTAACGTTCATTCGTTCTTCCTTCCTTCAAAAGGGGGAATAAGATTTGAAACATAAAAAGATGGGCAAAAAGCCTATAACCCGGGTCCAAATCCCGGTCGGCGCAGTATCTGCTCAAAAACCTATAGCTTTTTGAGCAGATGTGTGCAAAAATAGAAATACAAAGCGATTATTCGGTGCAATATCTATTTGACCACTACAGTCTCCATCATTATGTCTATCACCGTATCGAAATCTATCTTCTTATCCCACCCTGCTTTCTCGAATATGTTCATGAACCCCACGCCAAAGATCTTCGGTTTCCTATCCCCTGATATACTTTCAATCATCTGATTGACATCCTCTGGCGTACATCCAAACTTAGGCATCGCTAATCCACCAAGCACAACAATCGCATCAGGGTTTTTCGGATCGCCCTTTTCATCTACAACGCTGTAACCTATGTTCTCTATCTCCCTTATCTTTCTTGCCTCCTTTGCATTTGCTTTTGGCACATACAACATATCAAAACCTCTATCCCTCACTGTATAAGCGAGCAATTCGATAAATGGAGAGCATACTGCTACCGAGCCCGTAAATACTACCTTGGATCCTTCCTTTGTATCCGCCATACGCTCTCTAAACGTTCCTGTAAAGCCTACTATTCCTTTTTTTTTTTCCATATTCCCTCTTTACCTCCTTATATTATTCCTTTATCCTTTTATTGTGACATAAGTCATTTTATATCTTTCTATTTTTAAAGTGATAATATAAATGAGAAAAGTGATTTCTTGGCGCGTTGCATAAACTGGTCTCTAGGTTTCCAAAGGATAGAGAGGTGATAGAAGTAAAGAAGAACGAAGAAGTGGCGAAATATGAGAAAAATACAAAAAATGGGTAAATTGTTATCGCTGTCGGAACTCATAGACCTTGATGAGCTTCAAGCTATTCAGGACAGCATTGCAAAAACAGTCGGCATTTCTTCTGTTATCTCTTCGCCTGACGGTGAGCCCTTAACTCATTTTAGTTATCCAACGGTTTTTTGTTCCTTGATACAATCAACGGAAGAAGGGAAACGGCGCTGTCTTCTATCGTTTAAAGAGATGAATGAGAGGGCACTCGCGTTAAAGAAACCGGCAATCATGTATTGCTTCACTCATTGTGCTCATTTTGTCGCCCCGATTATCATCAATGGTGAGCACACAGGAACGATGTTTGCAGATCAATTCATACCACTGCGGTTCTCCGAGGAGAAATTAACCGAAATCAGGCGAATAGCTGAGGAGATAAACATAGACCCGGAACTGCTGGTAAAAGAAGCGAAGAGAATGCGCGTGGTGGAAGAAGAGAAGGTCAGGAATTATTCGAGTTTATTGTTTCAGATAGTGGGAGTTATTGCAAGGCTGGCTGCGCAATCGGCTGAACTTAATCGTACTAAGAATAAACTGCAAAAGGCACATGACGAACTAGAAATGCGGGTGGAAGAACGAACCGCTGAATTGGCGAAAACAACCGAATATTTGAGAAGAGAAAAAGAACGGGCAGAAGAATATCTGAATATAGCAGGGGTGCTGCTGGCGATGTTGGATGCAGATGAAAAGATAAGTCTGATTAACAAAAAGGGCTGTGAAATACTGGGTTACAAAGAGGAAGAACTTATCGGTAAGAACTGGTTTGACATCCTAGTTCCCCAAAGAATACGGGGCGAAATAAGAGGCATCTTT
>JAYEJE010000066.1:0-2544 GCA_034660415.1 Methanobacteriota archaeon
CCACATGAGAGCTTGCAAAGTGTGTATGTCCGAAAACTATGACATCGGCTACTACCGTGTCCTTTTGTTCTTGGTAATACTCATCCTCGATAATCTGTTCTGCAGTCTTATCTTTAGGTTTCTTAGCATCGTAGAATTTTCTCTGGGTCTTGGTGATGATGCCTGGAATCGAGCTTAATGCAAAAAAGCCTGTCAGCGCTGCCCATATCAATGTATAGCCAAAATTGGGTTTTAGAGCAACAGCCCAAAAGTACCACCCTCCGAAGACGAGAGCTAAGAAGACAAAAGAGTTTATTATCCAGTTATTTTTTGTGAATGGGATATTGAAGAGGATCTGGAACCAGTTTAAAGGATTCCACCGCTGACCGGTGAGACGTGATACTGTTGCGAGGATTTTTTGCCCTTTATCGTACTGATGACCGTGAATAAAGAAATAAGACCGCTCGCCTATTTTTATGTTTTTTATGCCAGTTTTTTCCTCAGGATAATGACGATTACAGACATTCAATGTTGTATCATTATGTAGTGTCTCATAATCAATCTTTTCGTCATACCTGTGTATGGCATCGTCATGGTTACCTATCACGTATATCTTTTCGCATCTGAGATCTGAGAGTAGTGAAAATGGTCGGATACTTTGTTTGACGACGTTATCTCTGTCACCATCTTTCGGATCCCACAGTTCTAAGATGTCGCCTAAGAGAATAAATTTCTCAGGGTGGGTGATTACGAGCTCTTTATCTTCGCATTTAATGGTCTCCTTCCGACCATCAAGACTACGTATCCATACCAGAAAATCACAGAACTGCTTGTAATTGCACGACTCGCTACCTAAATGCACATCAGATACAACAATAACTGGTTCTCGGAATTCACCACTATTTCCTTCTGTGTTTCCCACTTTACTCCCCACTTAGTAAGACTATATAATAACTTCCCCCTTTATAAACTTTTCGGTTTTTTTTCGGCATGCCAAATATGAGAACCACAACAAAACCAAATATTTTATAATTTTTAGTTTTACTTATCTGACACTTTGATATTTCTCTTCATAGACCTAGCCGTAGCAACTTCATCCGCTTCCTCTGATGTGCTAATATACGCATTCGACTAAAAACCTGCGGTTTATAATAGTTGTACCGAGTGGGTAACCAATCACAATCCTTCTAACGAAAGCGTGGATATAGAGGGCTAGACTTTGGAAAATGTGGCGGGCGGGCGAAAGGGAAACCATACCTGAAAGCACTACGCTATACCTATGGCGTATTACATTTATAATTCCCCATACCTACCGGTGGCGGGATAACATAGATGAAGCGATAACATTGTGGGATTCAAAATGGGAAAGAAGTTGATGTGACTTCCGTTGTAAAAGCGATACCGAGAAAACATATTCGGTTTTGATTTACTTTTGAATATATTCGCAAAATCCATTTTCTGTATGCTAATCAAAAAGAACTTAAAGAACTATTGCTTCATTTTGTCTGCTAAGTAAAAAATGATAGAATGGATAATAGGTATAGCTGGAATAGTAACTCTTTTTGCATTATTATGGCTATTTTATCATAAGGACAATACGTTAGACAAAGGGGAGGTAAGAAGATCAATAGCAATATCTATCACAGTTGTTTTTATCATTACTCTGGCATATTCGATATCCTCTGATAATGTTGGAGAACATTTTTTATCGCTTCTTAAATGGGCGTTTAGTATTGTGATGGCTTTCTATTTTGGGTCTCGTGTTGTAGAAAGAGTCGCAGAAATACTCAAGCCATAGTATCGCCATAAATCACAAGGGAATAGCAGATTGGGAAGACCGTTGAGAAGGCGGAAAAGCTGAATACTTGTTTGGATTGTTGCATTTGTAGCCACGCTATTTATAGCGATTTCTCCACAATCTCTATCTCCTCCTCCGTCAGCCCGTACAACCCCTAAACCAGCCTGTCAATCTGCGCATCAACAATCTTTATCTGTCGTTCGTAAAGCTTTTTATCTCTGTCCATTCTCGCCTCGTTATGTTTCTTTTGCGGTTCGAGCATGCTCTTGTTTTTGTCTCGCTTCAGTGATAATTCCGTGCCAACGTATTCTGCAAGGCATTTCTTTCGCCGTAGACCTTTCTGCTCGAGGTTCTCCTTTACCAATACACCTTTACTGTTCTTACACCTTTTATTTCTCCATAATCTTTAGGGGTATACTTGAGTTCTCCTCTTGTTTTACCATAATCGTAGATTCCTTTGGTGATTTCCAAATCTGTTCGAAGATACGCCTTAACCTCGTCCTGCTTCCCGTCACGCCACATCTCAGGAATTTTTAACGTATCTTCAGACTTGTGGATACGTAAATTTAGCTGTCCCAGGTCCTCTAGTCCAGTCCATAGGCCTGTTACCTTTTCTAATTCCTTCATGGTATCGAAGGTCTTTTCTTGAAATTTTTCTACTACACCCATGCTGGAATAATATGGACTCAAGACTATGTAATCAAACCTCAATAGATTATGTCCAATAATCAGATCAACAGATTCTAATGCATTAAATAGTTCTTCAA
>JAYEJE010000067.1:0-2532 GCA_034660415.1 Methanobacteriota archaeon
AACAGATATGTAAGAGATGGACTTCTGGGTTTGATTAATAAGAAAGCTGGTGCGGGAGTGCCTTACAACAAAACATCAGAGGATAATATATTCTAGAGAGCCTCTGGAACCGCCAACCAAATCGTTCTAATTTGCCTTTATTCCTGCAATTTCTTCGCTTTTGCTCTAAAAATTTGGTTACTGCCTTGTCAGCCTAATCCAAGCTCATTCTACGGAAAGCAGTAGGAGATCTCATGAGGTCTGTTCTACCCACATGATACGCAGTTATTGCGGTTAGATGTGTCGTTATTCCTGTGATGAACATGTACAGCTCGGCCTCTATTGCACTCCTATTAGACATTTCATCCCTTCGATAGCCACATTTGTCTCTGCCGAAGCTCCTTTCGCATTCGCTCCTTCTATCCGCTATTCTTTCCAGAAAAGAGGGATCGTTTACTGATATATACTCAGATCGGAAACACTTCCCCTTTTCCGTTTTGACCAACTCACGATTTCCAAAATCCCTTGCCTGTATGTATGCATAGATGCCCTTTCTAATGGAGTATTCATTGTTCGCTGCACTGTCCATTCCCCGGTCAACAGAGATTGTTTTTGGATAAAAGCCATAAACCTCGTAAAATTCGTCAATTGCAAGCCGATATAACGGATTTTCATTTGAACTGCCTTTATAGCGTTGTATTAATATAGGCAAGCCATATTCAAGATCGTCCATCTTGTATGAGAGATGTCCAACACCTTTTATGTAGTTTCCATGTACATATAGCCCCGAATCCTTATCGGTGTATTCTCCTGTCTCTTTGTTTTTGTGGCTACTCGTATTGGACTTGATAAGACTCCCGTCCAACCCTGTGAGTCGGCCTTTCCATAATCCAAGACTCCGCGATGTCTTTGATAAGTCATAAAATAATTCTCTGAATGGTTCTATCCCCATTCGTTCTTTCTCCATAACCCTACTGAAGACTTTAGCCGTGGGGATGCTTTTAAATCCACATAAATCCGCCAAAGCAGGTTTCTCTTCCAGGTCTATGATTAGATCGGTGTAATAGGGTAACCTCTTCTTGCACATTACGACGAGCGCCTTAGCTATTTTGCGAAGAGGAATCCTAGAATCATTTTGAGGATGGTTCTCTCGTTCCCATGCATCTAATCTCTCATCAAATGGATAAAAAAGGAAAAGATGCCAGATATCGCCCCTGTATGCTGTTTTGCACTGATATGAAATTTTCTCAATCTCGGTCAGTTTGTCGCCAGTATAGGGTGATGCTTTTGGTGTCTTAAAGCTTGGCACGTATTTAGAAACACGCTCTTTAACTTTCCTGAGTACGTTTGTGAATATATCAAGTGTTTTCTGCACTCCACTTGCTATCTCTGACAATATCTTCTTCATCCTCACGTTCTTATTCCTCTTCTTTGCTCCACCTCTTATGAGATAATATTTTCTAGTATGCCTAAGTGTGACTTTTCCTAGGAAATCCAAAATTTGCGTTTGTATATAAAATCCCACCTTTTTAAATACCAGGATCATCTAATATCCTCCTTTCACACTTTACTAATCAAATACATGAGTTAATAAAGGATTTTATCATATTTAAGCTTTTCTATTTCCTTATATTTAGAAAATACTATCGCAAATGAGTACAAAACGGTTTTAAATAACTATAACAAAAATTATCTGAAAAAGGGGTAAAAATAGTAAATTGATTTATTAATGGGGATGGGACAGGTCTGCTTCCAGAGGCTCTAGATATTGCTGTCGATTATCTGACGAAAAAGTACTTGTTATAGTACAGTTATATTTTATATACGATCAAAAACTTTTTCTCTTGTTTTATATTTTGATAGGTTTCAAATATATCAGTAATTCTTTCTCCATTCTATTATCTTTTTAGCCATGTTTATGTTTTTATATTTAGCGCTTATATCCGCGTTATGACATAAAATGAAGCGCAGATAAACGGAAAAAACGAATTTTTGTTACATCAAGAGAACTATTACATTTCAACAAGATACTGCGGCTCGTCACTTGCCGTCACCATTACCGAAGTATTATACACTTGCGGTGAGGATATCTTCCCAGCCATATCAACAGGATAAACATCTTCTGAATCCACACTCAGTATCACCGCCATTTCATCATCTGAATAATCCACCCTGTCCTTTTGACCCGTGCCGTCCATTTTGGTGTACCAAAAGACCGTCTTATTTCGATCCATGCTATCTGCAAACACTATTTCAAACAATGTCCCTTCACCTACATCTTGCTGCTTTGCTTCTAACGGTACGAGCCCATCCAGCACATCAATCATTGTCTCGATCGCTTTCACCGACTTTTTAGCCGCAATACTCTCCGTGCCATCTTCGCAAGATACATCATAGAGTCCAAAGCTGTTTGCATAGTGAGCGTTCTCATCCACTGCTTCATCTTTAAGATTGAATATCACTGCCTTTTCTATTCCATTCACGAACATCAGCGTTAAATACCGTGTCAATACGCTTGCCTGGTTAGCCTCGCTATACACAAATCCGCCGTCT
>JAYEJE010000068.1:0-2524 GCA_034660415.1 Methanobacteriota archaeon
GGCTTTTCGGGTCATTCAGCGCATCAATAAAGTATTGCGGCAAGTAATCCTCTACCAAGCGGTAGTTATCATATGTGACTGATTGATTATACACCAGTCCCGTATCAACAAACGGGACTGATCCAATACCCCCAACAACTATTAGATAGTCCGGCTTGATTTTATAATCCAAAACGGTCTTTTTAAGTCTTTCTTCCGCCTCTAGTGGTATAATATCCTCTGGGTTCTTGTTTATATCTATAACTGGTGCTTTCCTCGCCGCTGCGATTTGAGCAGCGGTTAAAGAGAGTTTAGGTATTTTAGTATATGCAAATGCGGTTGTATTAATAGGCGGAAAAAGAGTTGTCACATTTATCTCATAAGTGGGAGTGTGACAGCAATCGCTACCATTGCAGCAGTGTATTTCAAATCCCCAGGTTCCAGATTTTGTTAAATTGATCTCTGCTTTACATCTCCCGGGACCGCCTTCTAACTGCTCTGTACATTCACTGCCCGAATGGGGCGGGTAATATTCAACGTACGTGCCGGAAGTATTCAAGGTGACTTCCCAGATTATCAAAGCTGTGGTTCCCGCTGTGGCATTGACCGGATAAGATATATTCCTGACATAGTCACAATAAAGTGGTTCTGCTATTATCTTTATCTCCTCATCGGGCAGGAACTTTTCAATCCCGTCAAAATTTATAATGATTCCTTCGTCTATACTCTTTTCCTCGCCTACATCCATTGCGAAATCCAATACCCCCTCAATACTAAGTGTTGCCACCTCCTTTGGATCCAAATCACCTATGTCCCACGTGATGTCCGTCCATGCAGGCAATCCAACCCCCACTATCTCTTCTATCTCTTCCGGTAAGGCTTGCGCACCATAAGACTCCAGGGTTACTTTTGAGTGGTCACCCGTAATAGGAGAAATTGGTGCCACTACAAATGCAAGCAATACAACAATTAAAGCGATGGTGACTCTCCCTCTACCACCCTTCTTCCTCGTTAGTGTATACGCCATCAATAACATCAAAATCGCGAACACAACTCCGAACCCAGGTATCCTCATTGACATACTTACGGTCCCGACAGTTGCGATGGCCGATTTCACGGTCCTTCGCGGTAGTAAGGTATCACGAATGATAATGTTTTCAACCACATCATCGCCCGTGTTTTTTACATTTACTGTGATATAATAGGTGCTGCCTTCTTGATCACAAGGAACTTCTGCGGGGAATAATTCTGTGCTCACGAGAATATCCCCTATTTCCTTCTCAAATTTAATGGTCTTCGGCTTTGGTGATGTCAATTCAAAATCCCGCGTATTGGTGAACACCACCGCATTAACCTCTTCCCCATTCTTCGCCATCGCTCTTATCAGCATTTCATTTGCATCGCCCTGTGAAACCGAGATATTCATCGCTTCCAAATCCATTATCACATCCGGGCTAACAGCTCCAATGACTATGGCATTGTCTGTATCCAGTGCATCACCAGTTGAATTTGGAATCACCGCGCTCACATACAATATTGGATAGCCCAAATAAGAAGCTAGAGGCGCTGCTTCTACTGCACTGTGATAATCTGTAGCGTTTAGTATCACCACGCCTTGAGACTGGTTCCAGCAGGAGGCGATCCTCGCCGCGGTATCAAAGATGTCCGTGCCACAAATCCGCGATACTTCTACATCCCAGGGCAAACTTACATCCGCATCACCAATTATCGTGACGTGCTCCGGAGAATACTGTGATAAGAACCAGGATGTGGAATGCGGCATGGTTTTCAGCTCTAACCAGATAGGTGTGTATGCAATGTCATAATCAAGAACAACACCGGTCGCACCTGCATCCTTAGCATCTTCCATATTTCTTAGTGTGCCCTCTACATTCGGTACAGACATTGTATCCTCTATGTCTGCTTCACGCCAGAACAGGTATATAGCTGCTTCTTCACCAATATCCTGAGATAGAATGCGAATATCCCTTGTTCCTATGGGATCTATAAGCATGAGCTCTACATGGCTTGCAATCTCTTCACGATCATAACCCGCGGGATAATAATCATCAAACGGATTTTGCATTTTGGCACCTATCGTTATCTCAGGCTCTATTTTTTTTACTTGCTTGCAGAAGGATACAAAAAAGTCGGTGACCATAGTAGCTCGCCATTCGAACCATTTTTGTGTATTCGAGCTATATCTATTGGCAAGGTCAACTTTTCCGGGGTCTATTCCCGTGTCATTCCAAAATCCTCTCTTACACAGATCGCAAAAACAGTAATCGCTCCCAGCATAGCCAAAATCAGATAAAACTACGCCGTCTATGTCATATCCTAGAACTTCTTCTGTCAAATTCAATAAGTATTCTTTATATTCATCATCTAAAGGGCAAACCCATTCTTCGGATTTTTTATCTTCATTGTCCACTTGGCACCATTCCGGGTGATCGCCAACGGTTATGGGATCTCGGAAACAAGACAATGCTGCAAATACGCTTAAACCTTCTTCATGCGCTTTATCTATGAACACTTTTGTGACATT
>JAYEJE010000069.1:0-12956 GCA_034660415.1 Methanobacteriota archaeon
GCTCTTTGGAAGGTGTGCTTTATCATATTATACATCAAGGCAAGGGGGAGAAGCTTCTTCCTCTGATCGCAGTCATTCACAACGGCGAAGTAAAAAAATACTGGTCTGGCAGACCGGTAGAGGTTGAGGAATACCGCGATTATCTGGAGCTGCTGGTCTAATAAATGCCCTTTCAATTTTAACAGAACCCAAGCGTGAAAATATAAACGGACGGACCCGGCGGGATTCGAACCCGCGATCCCCGGCTTAGAAGGCCGGTGCTTTATCCTGGCTATGCCACGGGCCCTTTTCTCTTTTTCGTTGTTGTATATAAAGTATAACTTCTACATATCTAATTTAGTTTAGGACGCAGATTTACACGGATTTATTTTTTTTCCGTTGGGCTGGCTGCCTATTTTTAACGGCATTGCTCGTTTCATCATATTTTTTGGTAAAGCTTTTTGCTTGCAAAAAGGTTTGTGTTAATCTGTGTCAATAAATATTTAATTTTAGTTTTAGTTTTAGTTGGATATTATACTTTCTTGCACTCTCTATTTTAACTTGTAAACAGTTAAACGTATAATAGTTAGTGAAATGGCCGAGAGAACACCCATGATGGAGCAGTATTACCAGATAAAGGAGAAATACAGCGATGCTATTATATTCTTTCGTGTCGGTGACTTTTATGAGACCTTTGGTGAAGATGCAAAGGTAGCATCTAAAGAACTCAACATCGCTTTAACCGCAACTGGCAGGGGCAAAGGCGCGACAGGGAAAATCCCGATGGCCGGCGTGCCGTACCATGCTGTAACGCCATACATAAAACAGTTGATAATGAAGGGCTATAAAGTGGCCATATGCGAGCAGATAGAAGATAAAGCGAGTAAAAAAATAGAGAGGCGGGAAGTGGTGCGGCTCATTACCCCGGGTACGATAATTGAAGATGCCTTTCTGGAAGAGCGGCACAGCAATTATCTAATGTGTGTTAATTTACTGGGCGGTAAGGTGGGCATTGCAATTGTTGACGTTTCAACCGGTGAATTTTCATTGACAGAATTAGAAGATGAATCTTCATTGTTAAATGAGTTAGAGCGAGTGAAGCCGGCGGAGATAATACTGCCTGATTCGCTTGAGCTCGAGCTTGAACTTGATACATGCACCATATCACGCTATGACGATTACTATTTCGATTATAAAAACGCGTATACAACACTGATAAACCATTTTGGTGTAATCTCGCTTGACGGTTTTGGCTGTAGCGATCTGAAAGTGGGCATAACGGCTGCAGGTGCCGTGACCTCTTATCTACGGGATACGCAAAAGCGCATACTAGCACATATAAAATCGCCTAAGACATTCTTTATCTCCGATTACATGGTATTAGACAGTGTTACAGTACGAAACCTGGAAATATTTAATAATATTCGGGATGGTACACAGCGTGGTACGCTTGTTAGTGTGCTAGACAAAACACTTACCGGTATGGGCTCAAGACTATTAAAAAAGAATTTACAGTTCCCTCTTCTCGACCCGCACGAGATAAGAAGTAGAGCAGAGGTTGTAAACGCGTTCTATGGGGATATACTACTGCGGGAATCGTTAAAAACAGTCTTCAAGGAGATTTCTGATATGGAGCGGATAATAAGTAGAGTCTCCTATGGTAATGCGAATGCACGTGACTTAATCGCACTAAAACGGTCCTTAATGCAAATAGAAGTGTTGAGAGAGACGTTAAAGAATAGCCGTGCGAAGAAGATAAAAGAGGTGCTGCGAGCGTTAAAGTCAAGTACCTTCTCTAAAGTTGTGGCTTTGGTAGAACGTGCCATAATAGAAGAGCCGCCGATAACGGTAAAAGAAGGCGGACTGATAAAAGAGACATTTAATACTGAATTGGACGAGTTAAGAACGATAAAACACGCGGGAAGGCGATGGTTAGCGGAATTTGAAGAGCATGAAAAAGCCAATACCGGGATAAAATCGCTTAAAGTGGGTTATAACAAGGTTTTTGGATATTACATAGAAGTTAGGAAATCGTGGATCGCGAAAGTGCCCACCACGTATATAAGAAAGCAGACGCTTACCGAGGCAGAGCGGTATATAACAGAAGAATTGAAGGTTTACGAGGCGAAAGCGTTAAGTGCTGAGGAACGGATAAAGGAACTGGAATATGAATTATTCGAGCGAATAAGGAAGGAAGTGGCAAAGCAGGGTAAAGAGATCCAGGAAGCTGCTAATTCTATTGCTGAATTGGATATGCTTCTGGCTTTCGCAGAGGTCGCAGCGGGAAATGGATATTGCTGTCCGGTAGTGGATGAAAGCGATGAGATAGTTATAGTGGACGGGCGGCATCCGGTGGTGGAGAAGGGAGTACGAGACGGATTTGTGCCTAATAACATTCAACTGGACAAAAATAACCGGTTGATGATTATTACGGGCCCGAACATGAGCGGTAAAAGCACGTTTATGCGTCAAACCGCTTTAATCACGCTCATGGCACAGCTCGGCTCTTTTGTACCCGCAAAAGAGGCACGAGTGGGTGTTGTGGACCGGATATTCACAAGGGTGGGCGCTTATGACGATCTCTCGATGGGGCAGAGCTCTTTTATGGTTGAGATGAGTGAAACAGCAAACATATTGAATAATGCAACAGAACGCAGCCTGATAATTCTCGATGAGATCGGTCGGGGTACGAGTACGCTGGACGGCGTCAGTATAGCATGGTCCGTTGCGGAATATGTACATGAGCGAATAAAAGCGAAAACACTGTTTGCAACACATTTCTACGAGCTGACAGAGCTTGCCGATTCGCTCGATAGCACAAAATGCTTCAACGTGTCAATAAAAGAAGTCGCAGACGAGATATTTTTTGTACGCAAAGTTGTAGAAGGGAGAGGCACTAAGAGTTATGGTATTCAAGTTGCTAAATTAGCGGGGTTGCCTGAAGAGGTGATAGAATCCGCAAAAAGTATGTTGATCCGGATGGAACGCGAGGTAGAGAAAGAGAGCGAAAGAAAAGATGAGGGCGAAAGGGGAGTAAAGAAGGCGGCGGTGAAAAAGGAATATGTGGTTCAAACGCATCCGGTGGTTGAAGAGTTGCAAGCGATAAATCTGGAGAAGATTTCACCACTAGAGGCGTTAAATAAGTTGTACGAGATGAAGAAGAAGTCACATCGAGATTCCCGGATACGATAAAAAGAGGTGATAGATTATGGGAAAAGAAGTAAAAATTAAGGGAATATCATCGGCTTTTCCATCCTAAAAGTGAGTGCATTGAAAGAGGAACCACTTTCGATTGATCTAAAAAGCCACGTCGCTTAAATGTTAGGATACCCGATATTAGAAATTATGACTCCAAGGCCGGTTATCCTTTTAAAAAAATTGTGTTTGTTAAATTTGGGTTGTAAGACAAATACAACGATATACCGCCCAGGAACGTCAAAATAAAAAATTAGGTGGGGATGGAATCCATTCCGCTAATTGAGATTCTGTCCAGAGTGTTTTGACTTTCTTTTCTGAACAAACAGCAAGGTCAAAAAAAATCACTCTTCATACCTCTTTAGCTTTCGCAGCCCATCGCACTTTTCTTCTTTTCCGCCTCAGCTTTATCATGTTGCGTTCGCACTTAGAGCTACAGAAATAAAAGACCGTTCCATCACGCTTTACATACATCATCCCTGTTCCTTGCTCTATTGGCAAGTCACAAAAAGAACATTTCTTCTCCATAGCCCTTCACTTTCTCACTAATTTCCTTACTTCTCTTGCGGTCTCCAGTAGCATAATATAATCACCCACTCTTAGTGGGCCAATGCAATTCCTCGTGAGGATTCTTCCTTTATTCTCCCCATCCAGTACCTTACATTTTATCTGCGTAGATTCACCATGCATCCCCGTTCTACCTACCACCTCTATTACCTCAGCAGGTACCCCTCTCTCTTCACTCATTTCCTACATTCCCTCTTCCGTTAGTTACGCTTTTACCTTCTCTAGTTCTGCTATAACGCCCACAACTGCTTCTTCTGCTTTACCGGGGTCAAGGATGACCGCAGAGGCACAACCCTTGTTTATACCACAAGCAGCACCTAAATCTTTCTGGTTCTTCACATACAAGTAGGGTATGTTTTTTTCTTCGCACAGCGGTGGAAGATGCATTACTACCTCCTCAGGAGTAACATCCCCACTGATCAGCACTAACCGAGCCATACCCCGTTCTATAATTTTCGTGGTTTCATTTGTCCCCTTCTTCACGTTACCCGTAGTCCTCGCCAAATCTAAGGCATCTAATGACTTCTTTAACAACTCTTCCGGCACCTCAAATTTGAGGCCTGTCGTCATCTCTTTTTTTTCCTTCTCGCTCATCTTTCATTCCCCTTACAATGTTATCTGCGTTCTTACTTTAATATCAGATAGTGCTTTAAGTTTATAGTCTTCAAGTAAGACGGGTTGCACACACTCTTCGGGCACACTCAGTGAAATCTCCTTAGTTCGTCCATATCTACCTTTGCTTACAATTACTGCATTTAACAACCCCAAAATGTCTAATTCCGAGACCAAATCGGTAACACGCCGCTGCGTTAACGCTTCCATGCCCAGATGGTTACACAATCGCCGATAGGTGTTATAAACTTCGCCGCTGGAGAAGCGCCTTTTATTCTTCTCTCTGTTTAGCACTAGCACGCTGTCCAACAATATTTTTGATTGCAGAGGTAGTGTTTTTATCACTTCTCCCACCCTATTAGTCTCTAGCTTTTCACTTGCAAGTCTCACATGTTCCTCGCAGACCGTTTTGGATCCCGAACTTTCAGCAATTTCACCGGATACTCGTAACAGATCAAGAGCGCGCCTTGCATCGCCATGCTCCTGAGCTGCGAAAGCAGCGCATAGCGGTATCACGGAATCTTCAAGCACGGAATCAATGAACGCCACCTCCGCTCTCTCTTTCAGAATATCCTTTAACTGGTCGGCATTGTAAGGTGGGAATATTATCTCCTCCTCTCCTAATGATGACTTTACCCTTGGATCCAGTAGTTCAGTGAAGGTCAGGTCATTTGAAATGCCTATTACACATACGCGTGCATTATTTAACTCGCTGTTTATTCTTGATAGGTTATATAATGCTTCGTCCCCTTTGATTGCTAACTTGTCCACTTCATCTAATGTCACAATTACGCACCTATCTTCTGTATCCATACCCTTCTTAAGCTCGGAATACACCATATCTGTTGGCCAACCGATCATCGGAACACGTTTATTGAATACCCGTGCTAAATAGGTAAAAACTCGATACTGAGTATCAAATATCTCACTGTTTATGTATATTATGGTGCAATTAGATCCCATTCTCAGTGCCATCTCCTCTAATTCTTTGCTCACAAATTTCATCGTTGCCGTCTTTCCCGTCCCGGTCTTACCGTAGATCACTATATTAGATGGTGTCTCACCTTTTAATGCTGCGGATAGTATTCTAGCCAACCCTCCTATTTGCTCATTCCGATGCGGTAAATTTTCAGGAATATACGTAGGGCGAAGTACTTCCTTATTTGCAAATACCCCCCCTTCTGTTATCAAGTCCTCAAACAAGTTTTCCATCTTTTATCTCTATCCTACCTAAGAAATGTAATGGGACTAATTAAAAGTTTCGATACCTATACGCAAACAAGACAATCTTGGATATGTCCTATGCACATCCTAAGAAGTGAATATGTGGACAATTGCGGTTCCTCCAGTCCCGCCAATGTTATGTGTCAGTCCAACTTCAGCGTTGGGTACCTGCCTTTTACCTGCTTCTCCCCGGAGTTGCTGTGTTATTTCTACCGCCTGCCTTATGCCCGTTGCACCAAGAGGATGTCCGCATGCTTTTAACCCACCAGAAGGGTTTATAGGTATACGACCGCCGATTTCTGTTCGTCCTTCTCCTGTAGCAATTCCGCCTTCACCTTTTTTAAAAAACCCTAAATCTTCGATAGCTATTATCTCCGCTATGGTATATGAATCGTGCACCTCAGCAACATCTATCTGCGAAGGTTCTAAAGATGCGGTCTGGTAAGCTTTCTTCGATGCGAATATCGTTGCATCCATCGCGGTTAGGTCGCGTCTATCATGAAGCGATATGGTATCACTCGCTTGTGCAGATGCTTTCACATATACCGGTGAATCCGTATACTCCTTCGCCTTCTCCGCGGCACATAAAACGACTGCAGCCGCACCATCCGCGATGCTTGAACAATCCAGCATGTGGAGGGGATCAGCAACAAGGGGTGAATTAAGCACGGCCTCCGCTGAGATCGCCCGTCTAAATTGTGCATAGGGGTTGTGAACGGCGTTGGCATGATTTTTCGCGGCTACCTTTGCCATTTGCTCGCTCGTAGTATGAAATCTCTCCATATGTGCACGCGCCATTTGTGCGAACAAGGAAGGAAGAGTGGCACCGCAAATCGCTTCCCATTCTCTATCCACAGAAGAAACAAGCAAATCATCTGCTATGTCTGAGTCAACATCGGTCATTTTCTCCACTCCCGCTGCTATTACGAAGTCATACCAACCGGAAGCCACGGAAAGAACAGCTAAGTGTAATGCGAGAGCACCGGAAGCGCAAGCAGCTTCTACTCGCGTTGCGGGAATGTGCAACCCGGTTAACCCTGCGTAATCAGCTATCATCGCGCCAATATGCTCCTGCTCTATAAATCTGCCTGCCGACATGTTCCCGCCATATAGTGCATCTATCTCCTCTCCGCTTATCCCTGCATCTTCTATCGCCCTTAAACCTGCTTCTACAGAGATGTCACGGAAGGACTTCTCCCATAGTTCTCCGAATTTAGTACTGCCTGCACCTATTATCGCTACTTCTCTCATTTTATCAGTATCCACTACATCCTTATTTTACCTTGATGTTTTGCATAAGCGGCGTAATCCAAATATTTCGTTGAGCTAAGGAAATCTTCAACCTTTGGTGCTTTTTCTCTTACACTCTCTATAAGATCGGTAACACGAAATGAAAATGCGTCAGAACCCGCACCAGAGCCAAAAGAGGTCATCAAAATTCGTTGTGACTCCGATGCCTTATCAAGCACGGATGCGAGACCTATAAGGGACGCGCCCGAATAGGTATTTCCAAAATGCGAGACCATCAGGCCGGGTTTGAGTTGTGCTGAAGTGAATCCAAGGGTCTTTGCAGCCTTAAGCGGGAATTTGCCGTTGGGCTGATGGAAAATGACAAAGTCGAAATCCGTCGGCCGAAGCCCCGTTTTTTCCATTAACGCTTTCGAAGCGGAGATAGTATGCCGGAAATAAGCGGGTTCGCCGGTGAAGCGTCCACTGTGTGAAGGGTATTTCTGCAGGTCTCGTCGCCAGAAGTCGGGTGTATCAGAAGTGAAAGAAGCGTATTCCTCTATCTCTGCAACTATCTGGTTTTGCCCGATGATGAATGCGGCACCTCCTGCGCCTGCAGAGTATTCTAATGCATCTCCCGGACTTGATTGTGAAACGTCCGCCCCTATAGCAAGTCCATATTTTAGTTTGTTTAGAGAAACGAAACCCATGCAAGCCTGTATGGCTGCGGTTCCTGCTTTACATGCGAACTCGAAGTCCGCTGCAGAGATAGAATTAGCGGCTCCAATCGCCGCGGCTACAATGGTAGCGGTAGGTTTTACGGCATAAGGATGGCTTTCTGAACCCACATAAATAGCTCCTATTGCCTTTGGGTCAATGTTTGCCCGAAGGATAGCGGCACGAGCTGATTCTACTGCTATTGTTGCAGTATCTTCGTCTAGGTCGGGCACGGATTTCTCTTCCACAAGCAGCCCTGACTTTATACTCGCTGGATCTTCATTCCATTGTTTCGCTATTTCCTCTACTTTTATCCTATATGTGGGCACATACACCCCATATGAGGCTATACCAATCAATCAAATCACCTAAGATAACAATGTTTGTGGAGAATATATATCTTTCTCTTTCGCAGCCACTTCACTTTTTTTCTTTATTTTTGTATATAATGTATAACTTCTACCTATTGAATTTAGGACGCAGATTTACACAGATTTACACAAACCTTTTCTTAAAAAGAAAAGCTTTACCAAAAGAACATTTGTGTTTTTCTTTTAGCACAGGTTTTCTTTTTGTAAAAAAGAAAAAGTGTTGTGTTAATCAGTGTCAACAATTTATTTTATTTTGTTTTGTTCATGTTGCATACTCGTTTTTGGAAGGTAATGCGAAAATCACCCACGTTAAAAGTGCTGATAGCCCCGTATTTCCACTTTCTCTTTCTCTTCTCCCGTTTTAAAATAAATTCCTTCCTCTTGTGGCACTATTTTCCCAATAACGCTCATTTTCACTTCTTTTATCAGTTTACTCATCACTTCTTCATTCTCTAACGCACCCACATCGATAGTAAAAAGTAATTCATAATCGCCACCGAAATAATACGCAAGCTCTCTCTGTTCACGCTTTGATAGTCTCAAGTCACTTCTTATGTCATCGCTCAATACAGGCACTTTATCCTCGTATAGTTCCACACCAACAGAACTCCTTTTTGCTATCTCGGCTAATGAAAGAGCGAGACCATCGCTTATATCAATCATGGAAGTAGCCACGCCGGAATTTGCGATTGTGATACCTTCGTTTATCCTGGGTACAGGTTGAGAAAGTGCCTTTTTTACTTCCACGTCCACATCGCCCGGCGCTTTTAGCTCGCCTCTCATCAGCTTCAATGCGAGAGCGGCATTACCAAGCGAACCAGTCACGCATATTAAGTCCCCCACTTTAGCTCCGGCTCGTCTTACCGGCCGGTCTGCAAATCCGAAACAGGTACCGGTTAATATGAGCTCTTTGCTCATCGTTATGTCTCCGCCTACTACAGCGGTATTGTAAGAGGCCGCGCATTTCTCTATCCCCGCTACCAGCTCATCCAAAAATGATGTCTCGGTCTGTGCCGGAATGCCCATAGCAATAGTAAAAGCAAAAGGGTATGCACCCATCGCAGCGACATCGCTTAAGTTCACAGCTACGATGCTCCAACCCATTTGGAACGGTGAAATGCCGTGAGGGAAATGGGTTGATTCTTGTAGTGTATCGGTAGTAATTACAAGATGTTTGAACCTATTTCTTACTTTTTCTATATCTATGACAGCGCAATCGTCATCTCCCGCCCCCACAGTCACCATTTCTCGATCTACACGGAATTTTTCCACTATTCTTTCTATTATTCCTATTTCGCCAAGTTCCTCTATTTTCATTGTATATATAAATAGGACGCAGATTTACACAGATTTAGTTGGATATTATGCTTTCTTGTTAATTAATTTCCTTAGATTGTAAGTATAACAAACAAAAGAAAATTTAGTTGGGTATTTTAGGCTATGCTATGGAAGAGATACTGAGAAGATTCGGCCGCGGGGAAATAGGAATAGAGGAAGCGAGTAAGGAACTGAAGTTAGAGAGTATAAGGAAGATAAGGGATTTTGCAAGGATAGATATAAACCGGTCGTATAGGACGGGCATACCCGAGATAATCTTTGCCGAGGGTAAAAGCAATAATGAAGTGGCGGATATAGCAATTGCAGTTGCATCAGAAAAGGGCTTTGCGTTGATTAGCCGGGTGCGCGAGGCCGAGATGATAAAGAAGCGTGTGGCAGAAGAAACAACGGATCTTGACGTAGACTATACTGCCGTTTCGAGTACGATAGTAGTAAAGAAGCGAGGATACGAGTTTGAAA
Source organism: Methanobacteriota archaeon (assembly GCA_034660415.1). Lineage (GTDB taxonomy): Archaea > Halobacteriota > Syntropharchaeia > Alkanophagales > Methanospirareceae > Methanophaga. The sequence continues at coordinate 9,690 of JAYEJE010000069.1, forward strand.
GGCGCGTAAAAATAGGCCTGATCGCGGCTGGAACTGCCGATATACCTGTTGCTGAGGAAGCGAGAGTTGTTGCCGAAGTGTGTGGTTGTGAAGTGATAAAGACCTACGATGTAGGTATCGCGGGCATACACAGATTGGCCTCACCTCTTGAGGCGATTGTAAATGAAGATGTGGTAGCGATAATCGTGGTGGCCGGTATGGAAGGGGCATTGCCTTCCGTAGTAGCAAGCCTGGTGAACGTGCCCGTGATTGGCGTCCCTACATCAGTGGGCTATGGGCTTGGAGGCAAAGGAATTGCAGCACTTCTTTCCATGCTCCAGAGCTGCTCGCCTGGATTAGCCGTAGTGAACATCGACAATGGAGTTGGAGCAGCTACCATTGCGGCAAAGATGTGTGTCAGACAAAAAGAAGAATCACAGAAACAGAATGAATTCAAAAACAATGAAGGCCGTATGACAATCGAAGAAAATATCAGATATTCATTTGTGGACAAGAACATCTTAAATCGCGCATTGACACGTAAAGCATATGCACTAGAGCAAATGCAACGAAACCAGGCTTGTGAAGACCAGGAGATATTCCGGACGCTTGGTGATGCAGTCCTAAAAGCGGTATTAGTAGATCTATTGATAAAATCGGGTTGTAAGACGCGAGATGAGATAACAAGAAAGAAAATAGAACTTGAGAGAGAGGAATCACTTGCAAAAATCGGTCGTGAGCTTGGAATTGGAGAATCTATTATGCTGGGTGTAGGAGAGAAGAAACAAAGAGCAAATGAAGAGCCTTATGTTCTCGCCGAGACGTTTGAAGCGGTGATTGGTGCGATTTATCTTGATGGCGGCTACGATACAGCAAAGAAGTTTATTACTAATTTATTTAATTGTATATAAACTATAACTTCTACTTATTTAATTTAGGACGCAGATTTACACAGATTTACACAGATTTAATTTCTTCTGCGTTAATCAGTGTTAATCTGTGTCAATAATTAATTTTAGTTGGATATTATGCTTTTTTATGTGATGAAAAACAGACGCAAAGGAATAAATAAGCGAGTAAAAAGCTTCTACAACCCGCCACATCTGCTATTGAAGCAAGCAGTAGCGATTGTGCTATATGCTATGCTCTCAGGCTGGAATAAAAAGGCTTTTCTTCTTTGGATGAGCCAGTTAAAGAACCTAATCCATGCAGGTGCAGGCGCGAAACAGATTTCTTGCTTCGGTCTGAGTCCACATGTGGTATGGGAAATGACCGGCAGGTGTAACCTGGACTGCATCCATTGTCATGCGTTCGGTGGAGATGCATCTTATGATGAACTAACCGAAGAAGAAGGGCGGGCATTGATAGACCAGATAGCAGCGTTAGACATCCGGTCATTTGTATTCACAGGAGGCGAGCCTTTGCTACGCGAAGACCTTTTTGATTTGATTGCATATGCAAAATCAATTGGGCTCAGCGTCTTCATAGCGACGAATGGAACACTGATAACGAAAGAAGTAGCGAAATTGCTGCGCGAATATAACGTTGGGGTGGTAATAGGGTTGGACGGGATGAATCCCGTGATACACGATTCCATAAGAGGTGTCAAAGGTGCGTTTGATGCCGTGATTGAAGGGATAGAGAATTGCGTAGCGGAAAATCTATATTTACATCTGAATATAGTTGCAACCAGACGGAATTTCAATGAAATCGAACGAATCATAGATTATGGAAATAGAATAGGTGTATATTCCTATTTTATCTATAATTTCGTTCCGTTTGGCAGGGGTGAGGAGATTAGAGATTATGCACTCAGTAAAAAAGAGTTCAAAGCGCTTCTGGACTTGATTCTCGTGAAACAGCGAGAAGTACGAGCGATATTGATACCTGTTGCAGCACCGGAATACTGGGCTTACGTGCTTCAAAGTCGGGGAATTCACCGCAAGTTGATAATAAATTTCTTTGGTCGGTTCTTCGGTGGTTGTTTAGCTGGTAAAGGTATGATGTATATCAAGCCTAATGGGGATGTGTGGGCGTGCCCTTTCCTTCCGGCCAATGTAGGAAATGTAAGGAAGGACAGAATTGACATGATTTGGAGGGCTCTAGAAAAGATTGAGTTTTCAAAGGGAGAATGTAATAGCTGTGAATATGCGAAGGTATGTGGTGGCTGTAAGGCGAGAATGGATGATTTTGAATGCCCTTTGAGGGATTGTTAATTGCAAAATGCAAGCTACAAATTGAGAAATTGTGAAGATACAAGACCATAACGTATTTAAATACTCAATACCTTAGATAAATAACTAATAGGACTAAATGTTCAAAGCGAGGTATAATATATGGACCCCACGAGTATAGGAATATTGATTGTTGTCATATTACTGGTTGTAGAAGTAGTAGTGATGTTGCTATTGTTGAAAGTGGACAAAATGCTTCTTCTTTTGCCGGTTATTGGAGTGATATTAGCCGTTATCGCCTTAGTGTTGAATGTGAAGCAGGATCTGATTCCTTTAGCGGATCCCGCCCCCTTTATTGTGATATGTGTTATGATAGCGGCAAGCATCATATTGGGCTTATTTGGCGTTGCGGTATGGTTTAAGGGCGAAAGTGAAGCAAGACGGCTTGTTTCTACCGAGAAGAGCATTGATAGTGCGGTCTCCGGGATAGAAAGTGATGTAAGTGGTGGCGGGATGGAACTAGAGCATTTCGATGACGAGATGGGCGAGATCAAATCAAAAGTGGACGATTACGAATCGCGAGAGAAGGAGGTATGATAGTAGATAGATGGGGACAGGAGAAGACACAGTAAATAGGGTTGCCATTGGTATTGGTGGGCAGGGAAGCAGCATCGTTAATAATATCTTGAGAACACTCAAGCACAAAACAGGTAAAGCGCCAAAGAATGAGGAGTTTTTAATTATTGATACTGACCCGGCATCTGCAAACGCATGCAGCGAAATAGAAGAGCGGAAGAAGATAATACTCAACCGACCGGATAAGATACTAATGAAAAATACTAATCGGTGGCTGCCCGATCCTTATCTGACCGCTGCTGGTGCTGGCTGTGGCCAACATCGTATTTATGGCAGAGCGATGTATAACGTGCATAGAGAACGGATATTCAGTGCGATAGGCGCAGCGGCTGCTGAATTGAGGAATAGAACCGGCGGGCGGGACTTTTTAATACTTATGGTCTGTGCATTCGGTGGTGGGACCGGATCAAGTATGCTTTTAGACATTGCAATAGACATACGCGATTGGATTTCGAAGCAGTTTGGTGCGGATCCGGTG
>JAYEJE010000070.1:0-10270 GCA_034660415.1 Methanobacteriota archaeon
AAGTATAAAGGGTAATTACTCGCAATTGGGTCGGAGTAAACTCTTTTTTTCTCTTTTTCTCCTTTTTTTTATATTTATCTCGATTTCAATCGCCAGTGCAAGTTGCACTCAATGGAACAGTGTGACCGGGGATGCATCCAAGAATTTTTCCGTGGATATTCATATAGTCGAGAGCAAAGAGGTGGAATTCAGCGTTAACTCTTATGATTTGTCTCATAACTGGTCGTGGTCTGTTAATGATGAGGAACTAGAAGAATCAAAAGGTGTAAGCTCAAATTTGTCTTATACCGTTGAAGAATACGGCATTTACAACGTCTGTGTTGTAGGTATAGGAGTAGGGAAAACAACAGAACGTACATGCTGGAACGTTACGGGTTCGCTCGTAATAGGAGAAGAGAACGATCTCCGAGAGTTGGAGGGACTTGACGATTATACGTTCAAAATCACAAAGCGACCAGCACGAATTGTATCTATGGCTCCGAGCTGCACTGAGATGTTATTCTCAGTCGGTGCAGGCGATAGCGTTGTTGGCGTTACGGAATACTGCGATTATCCGCCCGAAGTAGAGGATAAGAAGGAAAAAGGCGAAATTGTCGTTATAGGTGGCTATTCAACACCAAACATAGAAAAAATAATGGATTTGAAGCCAGATTTAATAGTCGCCGCTCATGGTAATCCATCTGATCTTTTATACTGGTTAGTGGACAGAAGTATGCACCCGGACATCGAATACCCTGTTTACGCGCAAAATCCTAAAAAAATCGAAGATATACTTGCGCATATTAAAGTCATAGGCGCGATAACAAAATGCAATGAAACCACATCTTCCATCATTGATGATTCAAAAGACAAGATAGCCGAGATAGAAGAGAAAACAGAATTATTAGAAGCCGAGTTGCGACCACGGGTTTTCCGACCTTGTCCTGGATTTGTGACTTGTGGTAACAATACATTCCTGAACGATGTTATATGGACTGCAGGAGGCGAGAACATCGCGGCTGAATACTTCGAAGGGTGGGGTGCGTTAAGGATAGAAGACATAATACGCGAGAATCCACAAGTGATCCTGTGTCCGGCTACAGAAGAGGGAGAAAGTCTTGCATATGCGCAAATAATGGGTGAAGAGAGACTGAAAGATGTGGATGCCGTAAGAAATAACCGGATTTACTTGATCCTAGACGGTTTAATCAGCAGACCGGGTCCACGAGTAGCAAATGCAACAGAAAAAGTACTGGAATGCCTATATGGGCTTTTTAATGTCCCTATAGGAGAGAGTACAGAACTAAACGGTGCATATTTCGGTGTTCCTAATGTTACTCTCAAACTCTATGCGGAGGAAAACATCGTTTTACGGCTCAATATCACAGAAGTTAACGTGTCCAAAATGGAGATTGTTCCTGAAACGGTAATTGGGAACTTTGTACGAATAGAAGTTAACGAAAGCGAAAGCGGGAATTTAGATACAATAGACAAAGTTGTAATAAACCTAGGCTACGATGAGGTGGAGTTAGAAGAAGCGGGCTTGGAAGAAACCAGCATAAGGATTTGTTATTATAATGCAAGTGAAGAAGAGTGGAAAACAGTAAAAACCAATGTTTATAGCGAAGATAACATAGCCTCAGCGGGATTTTCTTGCCTAAACGATGGTATTTATGGTCTGACTTTTAAGAATAAATGAAAGGAAAGAAGAAGGTTTTCTCCTCTTGGAGCGGCGGAAAGGATAGCAGTTTAGCATGTTATAAAGCAATGGAGGACGGGTTTGAGGTAACTCATCTCTTGAATTTGCTATCAGAAGATGGTAAAAGGGAAAGGGCTCATGGTACTCGCCCTTTTTTATTGCAATTGCAATCAGAAGCTATGGGGATACCAATAGTTCATGTAAACGCCTCATGGGGCGAATATGAAAGTAAATTCATGCATAAGGTAGGCGAATTGAAGCGCGAGGGTGTAATGGGCGGCATTTTCGGCGATATTGACCTGATAGAGCATATAGAATGGGTGGAGCGAGTGTGTAATGATCTCGAAATCGAGCCGATCCTTCCTCTTTGGGGTCTTGCACCCGACGATATAGTGCTCGAGTTCATAGATGCCGGATTCGAAGCAATCGTAGTGGCAACGAGGATAAAGCAGGAATGGCTCGGTAGAAAATTTGACCGATCTTTTATAGCAGAGTTAAAGAAATTTGATTTTCATTTGTCCGGAGAATCCGGCGAGTATCATACATTTGTAACGAATGGGCCTATTTTCAAGAGGCCGATAAAAGTGAGTGATTTTGAGCAGGTGTATGTGAACGGGACCTGGTTTTTTGACATAAAAGCAGGTGAGCTAGAATGAGCGCAAAAAAAGGTATTTTCGTTGTAGCTTCTGTATTACTGGTTTCAATCACCCTTTGTACGTTATGTGCGGGTAGTAACATTACTCAATGGAACAGTGTGACAGAAGATGATCCCGATATTCCGGTGGACCTCCATATAGACGAGAGCGAAGATGTAGAATTCCGCGTTTCCTCTGATTTGTCTTATGGCTGGACATGGTCTATCAACGACGAGGAAGTAGAAGAATCAGAAGGAGAAAGCTCAGATATATCTTATACCTTTGCAGAATATGGTATTTATGACGTCCGCGTCACAGGGCTAAGAGAAAATGAAACAACGGAAGCCACCTGGAACGTTACGGTTTCGCTTGTAATAGGCGAAGAAAACGATATTCGCGAGTTAGAGGGACTTGAAGATTATACATTCAAAATTTCAAAACGGCCAGAGCGAATTGTATCTATGGCGCCGAGTGCTACCGAAATACTTTTTGCCGTTGGTGCAGGCGATAGCGTTATAGGCGTTACCGATTATTGCGATTACCCGCCTGAAGTAAAGGAAAAGAAGGATAAATGGGAAATAAGATCGATAGGCGGCTATTCAACGCCAAGCTTAGAGAAAATTGTGGATTTAGAGCCGGACCTAATAGTCTCTGCTCATGGTAACCCATCTGAGCTTTTATATTGGCTAGTGGACAATGATGTCCACCCGGGCATTGAATATCCGGTTTATGCACAGCATCCGGGTAATACCGGAGAGATATTTGCGCATATGGAAACCATTGGTGAGCTAACGAAATGTGATGAAACAGCATCTTCGCTCGTGGCCAAGCTGAAAGATGACCTGCAAGACTTAGAAGAAAAAACGGAATTGATAGAAGAGGAGCAAAGGCCACGAGTATATTATGCTATGGGTTCTATTCTTTATACCCCTGGTAAAGGTACATTCCAGCACGATGTTATCGAGATGGCGGGAGGAGAGAATATAGCAGCTAAATATCTCTCTTCCTGGGGCGTGTTTAGTATCGAGAATCTACTAGAAGAAGACCCGCAGGTTATCCTTTATAGCGGTCACGGTAGCGAGTCCATTGTACCGGATCAAATAAAGAATGACGAAAGACTGAGCACGGTAGATGCGGTAAAAAACGACCGGATATACCAAATTAGCGAAGGTGAAATATCCAGACCGGGCCCAAGGCTGGTAAATGTGACGAAAACGGTTTATGGGCTTCTATGTGATCTTTTTACTGTTACAGATGATGACGAGGAGAATGAAGAAGATGACTATGGTAGTGGTGGGGATAGCCCATCTCCTAAGGCGAAAAAACGAGTTATAATAGCAGGTGACGAGAGGACAACGGAATTAGGCGAAGAATGCCTGAGAAACATCACAATAAAAGCAGAAGATGATATAGAATTCACAAATATATCTGTAAATACATTGCATGATTTGAACATCATTCAGCCACCTGCAATAGTTTATACCCTTTTCAATCTCAGCATGGACAATCTAACAGGAAGTATCAAATGGTTGAAACTGAACTTCAGCGTGAATAAATCAGGGATAGCCGCCAATGCTAGTAATAACACCACTGCAATCTCGCTCTTCTACTATGACTACAATAATGCTATATGGGTCGAACAGAATGCAAGTGAAATAGGAGAAGGCAGTGATAAGGTCTATTACACAGCGACATGTCCATCCTTGGGAACATTTGCAATTTGCACCATATCAAAATTAAAATTTAAATTAAAATTAAAATCAGAAAATGAAGAGTTACAAATGCCTTCTCCTACAGTTACACTAACGCCTTCAGCAACGCCTATATCCGTCTCTGCACATACCTCGCCCCCTACAGCTACTCAAAAGCCATCTCAAACACCTACACCTGAGTCACCCGGATTTGAGGCGGTATTAGCAGTTGTTGGATTGCTTACGGTAATATATCTTTTGAGAAGAAACAGTTTTAAAAACACATAATCTATTTTAAAATCCAGGTAGACACAATATCTAAACAGGACAAGAGGCAGTGACAATGAATATTTACCACATAAGCTATACGCAAAAATTCGGTAGTGCCCTAACATAAGATAGTTTATATAGTAATCTGTCTAATATTCTCTTGGCGGATACCATGACACGACCAAGAGGGAAAATCGAGGTAGCTTGTCAGAACCCGCGATGTCGTTATTATCTGAAAGAGAAGGGGAAAGACATCATTAAAAGTGGTACGTACAAGAGCACCGGGCACCAGAGGTATTATTGCAAGCATTGCGAGACCTATTTTATGGAGACAAAGGGCACACCGTTATATCGGAAACACTTGTCCGAGCATGAAATAATCAATATCTGCAGGCATCTGGTAGAGAAGAACGGGATACGAAGTATCGAGCGAATCACAGGCCATCATAGGGACACGATAGGTAGATTGTTAGAGGATATGGCTGAGCATGCAGAAAGAATGAATGAGTATCTCATAAAGAACCTCAGGCTTACAGCATTTGAATGCGATGAACTATGGAGTTTTGTTAAAAAAAGCAAAAAAACGTTGATCCCTGCCGCTCAAATCGGTCTAAAGAAGGCGATGCATGGATTTACACATGCATAAAGCGTAATACGTACTTCTTTGTGGCTTTTTCAGTTGGAAAATGGACTCAAGAGACTTGTGGAAGAATGATAGAGAAGCTATCTGAAAGAACGGAGCAGCCGTCTCCTCAGACTAAAATAGAGGTATTCACCGATGGGAACGACGATTACTCTTATGTTTTACCAGATTATTATGCGAATACATGTATCGATTATGGGGAGCTTGTGAAGATCAGGGAGAACGGAAGAGTCGTCCGTAAGGAGAAAAGGACAATATACGGCAACCCGGACCCCGGCGATATAGAAACCACCGACATCGAGAACTACAATGGGATACTTCGGGAAAGGATCGGTAGATTGGTACGGAAGACAAAGTGTTTCTCAAAACGGAGATGGAGATTGGAATGTTCACTCCAGGTGTTCCAGTTCTATTGGAATTTCATAAACGAGTTCAAGAGAAGAAAGTCCCCTGCAATGTTAGAATGTTTGACAGACCACTTGTGGACGTGGCACGAATTTCTCTACTGTCCATTAACTATTCCGAATTAGGACACTACCAAAAATTCGTAGGTGAACGGATGGCAATGCTGTCTTTTAAAGGCTGCAACTTCGACTGTACGGGCTGTATCAGGAAAAGAAATGAATATGACCTCTATGCGGAAGAAAAGAGATATATTGATTGGAGTCTCGAAAACATATTAAAGGAATTGGAAGTGTTGAATCCCCATAGGATTTATCTCGGTGGATACGAGCCTACTGTCGATCCAGACTTAATAAAAATAGTCGAAAAAATCTCAAAACTCGGTGCCCATATTGTATTAATGACCAATGGCAGCAAAATAGATGTAATGTATGCGAAAGAATTAAAGGAAGCGGGAGTGAACGAAATTATAATCAGTGTAAAGGCGTTCGATAGGGAAAAGCATTTCAATTACACCAAGAGGTCCAACGAACAGGTATTGAATGCGATAAAGGATTTGGCAACCGCAGAAGATGTTTATTTCAGACTGCAGATAGAGACGATTTTGCTTCCGGGGATAAATGACCCTGCGGACATAGAAGACTTGGCAATCTTCATTTCACATATAGACCCCTCTATTTCTCTGTTCATCGAACCCTGGATACCAACAGAAGGAGTGGAGTTTGAAGAACCCAAGAAGAGAGATTTAATTGATGCTGTTTCAAGAGCGATGAGGCATCTATATGTTGTGTCCTACCACCCTTTGTATTCAGAGATAAAAGAAATCCGAGAAACGCCAAGGAAGGCGAAATTTATCGAAATTCTACATCATGGAAGAAAATCAATTATTGACACAGATTAACGCAGATTAACACAGAAGAAATTAAATCCGTGTAAATCTGTGTGAATCTGCGTCCTAAATTAAATTGATAGAAGGTATATTTTATATACAATGAAAAAAGCAACCGCAACGCAGTTGAGTAAATTTGTCCACTGGAAAATGGTTATGATTTACTTAGTTGTACTTTTAGGCTTGAGTATCGTGCTTACAACGGCGATCGGACCAGTATATGTACCGCCACTGGAAATAGTCGCTTTGTTGGGGGACAAACTTCATCTCTGCGAGATCTCTTCTATATCGCACGAAACAATAATCTTCCGGGTAAGACTACCGCGGATAATTTTGGGTTTATTGGTTGGTCTCTCGCTGGCAACTGCCGGGACAACGTTGCAAGGACTATTTAAGAATCCCATGGCAGACCCATACATAATAGGAATAGCTTCTGGAGCCGCGGTTGGTGCGGTTCTCGCGATAACTTTTCTGCCTTCTTTCTTCTCGATTTACACTATACCGATAATGGCTTTTGTCGGTGCCATGTTCGCTACTTTTTTGGTCTATAGCATTGCGCAAGTAAGAGGTAGAATACAGGTAGATACTTTGTTGCTCACGGGAATAGCGGTTTCGTTATTCTTCGGTGCTATATTATCCTTTATGATGTTTTGGCATAGTCATGACCTGGCGGGGATCTTTTTTTGGACTATGGGTGGGTTCTGGCTCGCTAATTGGACACAGGTGGAAATAATAGTCTTGCCGGTATTAGTTTGCTTCTTCTTGATTTATATCTTCGCGAAGGACCTGAATGCAATGCTATTAGGGGAAGAGACCGCACAGACACTGGGTATAAATGTAGAGAACGTGAAGAGAATCCTGTTGGTGCTTTCTGCATTCATTACCGCAGCGGCAGTTGCATTCGTGGGAACTATCGGATTCGTTGGCTTGATAATCCCGCATATCACGAGAATCCTCGTTGGTCCGGACCATCGGATCCTTTTCCCTGCTTCTGCATTAGTAGGTGGGATATTCCTGATGTGGACGGACGCATTGGCACGTTTATTGGGTGAAATGCCAGTGGGTATAATCACCGCTTTCTTTGGCGCCCCGTTCTTTATTTATCTACTTAAGACAAGGAAAAGGGGATATGGGTCATTGTAGGTTCAGGGTACAAGAGCAGCCCCAACCTCGCCCCCTTCGAATGAAATTGAGTGCATCCCCGCTGTTTTTATCTCTCTTACATGCATTATGAACGAATGGTCTGACTGCGATACAAATTGCTGTATTTACGATTGCTGAGCTTACTCTGGAGTGCAACAACTCCTGTACCTGTTGCTCACCTTCTGCCGCTGCAGTGGCAGCTTATAATTATGGGATCCATCTCTTTGTTACCCATTTGGATTGTATCCGTTATCCAAAATAGGGGGTATTTATATACCGCTCTTATAGCTATGATAGAGGGTCATGAGGAAGACGTCAAAAAAAGGGGGGGGGTATGTTAGTGCCCAGATGGGCAGAGGAAGAAATATGCATCATAAGAACTTAGGCAGTGAAAAGCGGAAAAAGAATTTTATACTGACTTCAATAACGCTATTAAGCATATTAGCTCTATTGGTATCTGTAACGATAGCGCCGGCAATTGCATCCGATTGGCCTCAATTTCAGACGGACAAGACTAATACGGGCATTGTAAATGAGAAGATACTAGGGCGCAGCCTGGCTTGGAGTGCATATACGCATACAGACCCCTGGAATATGGCTGGTATAGATGTCGTGCCTATCGTTGCAGTGGATAATGTGTATGTGCTCGATGTGCTTGGCTATATATGGTCGTTTAATGCAAAAACGGGTGCTGTGAATGGGAATAAATATTACAACGCTCCTGCAAGCCCACCGTACTATCAGCTCTCAACGCCTGCTTATGGTAGCGGCAAGATATTCTTTGGGATGAGCTCGGGTGCCAATAAAGGGCATGTCTTTGCTGTAAACGCGAATGATGTAACTGTTAAGGTCTGGGAGAAGACGATAAATGAGGACGAACAGATAAATACGCCGATAACGTATGATGACAACAAGATCTATTTTGGGACCTGGAATGGAACAGCGGGTATGACCTATTCCGGCACATACTACTGTCTTAGTGCTGCGGACGGCAGTGAACTCTGGAATCATACGGCCACAGGAAACAACGGCTACTACTGGGCTGGCGCGTGCATAATTGACGACTACATCATCTTTGGTTCTGATCTAGGTATTGTCACCTGCTTGGACGAGAGTACTGGTGCATTAGTGGACGAACAGAATCTTGCAGATGTGGTATCGAACGCAGGGCAGATTAGGTCATCGGTTACCTGCAATGCAGATGGCATCAGAGTTTTCTTCTCAGAGGCTTATACAGATGGTGACAGTATCGGTGGACGTGTCTGGGCTTATGACTTCAACAGCGCGACCGGGAACCTCTCGTATGCATGGAATTGTTCACTTAACACCGCCTCAAAGTCCACACCGGTAGTTTATAATGGCCGCATCTACGTTGTGGATGGCAGTTTCCAGGCTAACGGCAGGCTCTATTGTATCTATGAGTCAAACGGCACGATCGAGTGGTATTACACCGTTTCGGACAATAAAGGTAATGGTTCGCCCGGTATAACGGCGTCTCCGGTGATTTCTGTCGCTGACAATGAGCTTTACATTTACTTTACTACGAACTGCGAGAACGGCAGACTCTATTGCATAAATAAAACCGGTGAACTGTGCTGGTATTACGAACCTATGGAATCGATTGGGAGTGGCGAATACATCCTCCAGGGTGTTTCTGTCTACAGCGATGGGGGCGATATGCGTGTCTTCTTCGGAAACGATGCCGGGAATCTATATGCACTCGATAATGGCATGTGCGGAGATATGGACGCAAATGGCGATATAAGGGCGAGTGATGCACAAAAGATCTGGAACCGAGCAGAAAACCCTGAGTTCTATCTCGATAGTCCTTGGGCTGCCGATGTCGATTGCAACGGCGAAATAAGTACAAGCGATGCTAAAATGGTCTGGATGCGTGCGGTAGATACAAGTTATGACTTGAATTGCTGTTGTGATGGCCCTGATGGGTGAATAGCGAAAAAAATATTAGGTTGTAAGAGGTAAAGATGAGTAGGAAACGGGTGACAATTTCGCATCTTTCGCTGGCAATAGCGCTTTTGACCCTAGTGCTGTTGAATTTTGTGCCAGTCATAGCCGGTCCATCGGATGTATGGACCTGCTATCTCGAGCCGCAGGACAGCACAGGTGAATGCGGTGCTCTCACAAAAGTTTCTGTAACGATCAATATAACCAGTGGTACATATCCTGAAGGTGTGTGCAGTTACCAGGACGACATATATTACGATCCGAATTGTGTCAATGTGAAAGATGTGAATCAGAGCATGAGTCCGTTCACGTTGAATGGTTGGCATCTTTATGGCAATTATGTCCGGATTTCCAGTATGAACGGTCTGGCCGAGGTACCAACTGGAGTCTATACAATTGCTGTGCTTACTCTGGAATGCAACGGCAGCAGCGCATTGTGTTCCTGTGACCTGACGCATCAGAATCACGAAGCTAATAACGAAGACGGCGACCAGGTACCGCAGGAATGGATCAACGGCACCTATACCTGCAGAACGGTAGAGGGGCCAGACTTAGTGATCAATAAATCGGTTCGCCTTAGTGATGGCACCTTCACGATAAATTACACCGTCACCAATATCGGCACAGCGCTGGCAAATGAAAGCACGACCTGTAAGTATGTAGACGGTAAACTCAAAGAGAGCCAGACCTGCCCCACGTTGAACCCTGGAGTGAGCCACAATGGCACATTTGATCTTGAACCGTGCCCATGTGGTTCGACCTTCAATGTCACAGTGTGTGCAGATAGAGATAATGTAATCAACGAAAGCGACGAGACAAACAACTGCGAGGTGAACATCATTGAATGTCCCGCCACCAAAGTGGGTATCCGAGCAGATGGAATCGCAGGTAATGTCTTTGATGTATCCAGATACTCGATTTGTCCGGGTACCGTAACAGAGGACTGGTACACCA
>JAYEJE010000070.1:10280-12682 GCA_034660415.1 Methanobacteriota archaeon
TGAGACCGCGATGGGCGCTCTTGTGATCTATTGCCAGAATAACGGGATCAACGTCCATATCGCTTTGGGCGAATATTTGGTTCAGATCGGCAACGACCCGGCGGATAATAATAATTGGAAGTATGCAGTCAACGAGGTGGTCCCGCAAGTAGGTGGAGCTCAGAAAGCAATTGCTGATGGTGATCGGGTGCACTGGTACAACTACAAACTGCATTACTATGAGGTGCTCACCACACTTGATACAACGGAACTACTAGTTGGTGGGGACCTAACAGCTACGGTTACGTGGAAGAACATGACCGGAACACACCCCCTGAGTGGTGCAAGCGTTTATGTTGGTGCTCTGGGTCCCGGAGGACTTGAAACAGGAACACATGTGGGAACCACCGGTGCAGATGGTACGTGTACCTTTTCATGGTCTAATCAAGGCGAATGGGGTGTCTATGCCGTTGATCCTGTTCATGGCAGTGGGCAATACAATATACCCTATGTGTCCTTCACATGCAGAACAGAAGAGAAGCCTGACTTAGTGATCAATAAGACCGTGTCCTTTAGTGATAGCACCTTCACGGTAAACTATACCCTCACTAATATCGGAATAGGTAGGGCGAATGAAAGCACAACTTGCAAGTATCTTGACGGCGTGCTTATGGAATGTCAGACGTGTCCTGCGTTAGACTCCGGTGAAAGTCACAACGGCACCTTTGATCCGGAACCGTGCCCATGTGGTTCGATCTTCAATGTCACAGTGTGTGCAGATAGAGATAATGTAATCAACGAAAGCGACGAGACGAACAACTGCGAGGTGAACATCATAACATGCCCGTCAACTACGAGGGTAGACATCCAAGCGGATGGTATCGCAGGCACTATCTTTGATGTCTCGGGATACTCGATTTGTCCGGGCACAGTAACAGAGGACGGGGTCACCATAAATAACGAGACTGCAATGGGCGCTGTTGTGATCTATTGTCAGAATAATGGTATCAACGTCCAGATAACAATAGGTTCATGGGGCGAATATCTACTCCAGATCGGCAATGACCCGGCAGATAATAATAATTGGATGTATGCCGTCAACGAGGTAGCACCGCCAATAGGTGGAGCTCAGAAAGCAATTGCTGATGGTGACCGGGTGCACTGGTATAACTACAAACTACATTACTATGTGGTGCTCATCACACTTGATAAAACGGAAATAGAGGTTGGTGGGAATCTAACCGCTACGGTTTCCTGGAAGGATATGTGCGGAACACACCCCTTGAAAGGTGCAAGTGTTTATGTTGGTGCTATGGGTTCCGGGGGACCTGAGCCAGGAACACACGTGGGAACCACAGGTGCGGATGGTACGTGTACCTTTTCATGGTATGAGCCAGGCGAATGGGGAGTCTATGCCGTTGATCCTGTTCATGGCAGTGGGCAATACAATATGCCATATGTGTCCTTCACATGTAGAACAGGGGGGAAGCCGGACTTAGTGATCAATAAGACCGTGTCCATTAGTAATAGCACCTTCACGGTAAACTATACCCTCACTAATATCGGAATAGTTAGAGCAAATGAAAGCACAACTTGCAAGTATCTTGACAGCGTACTTATGGAAAGTCAGAGCTGTCCTGCGTTAGACCCCTCTGAAAGTCACAACGGCACCTTTGATCCTGAACCGTGTCCATGTGGTTCGATCTTCAATGTCTCAGTGTGTGCGGATAACAACAACGCAGTTAACGAAAGCGATGAGACGAACAACTGCGAGGTGAGCATAGTAGAATGCCCACCGTGCAAGCCCGATTTAGTGGTCGAGAAGACAGTGACACTAGAGGATGGTAACTTCACGGTGAACTACACTGTCACCAATATCGGAATTGACACGGCAGAAGAAAGCACAACCTGTAAGTATCTTGACGGCGAGCGGAAGGAAAGCCAGGCTTGCCCCCCGTTAGGTCCCGGAGAGAGCTACGACGGCACATTTTTGCCTGAGTCTTGTCCCTGCGGTGCGACCCTAAACGTCACCGTCTGTGCAGACAACGACAATGATGTTGATGAGAGCGACGAGACGAACAACTGCGAGGTGAACATCATCGAATGCCCTTCCACTAAGGTAGACCTCCGAGTTGAAGGTATGGCAGGTACAATCTTTAATGCCCCGGGATACTCGATTTGTCCGGGCACAGTAACAGAGGACGGGTTCACCATAGACAATGAGACGGCAATGGGCGCTCTTGTGATCTATTGTCAGGAGAATGACATCAATGTCGAGATACTAATATTCTCCATAGGCCTATATATACTTCAGATCGGCACCGACCAGGCGGATTATAATAATTGGATGTATGCTATCAACGAGGTGCCACCGCAAGTAGGTGGAGATGTGAAAACAATTGTTGATGGCGACCGGGTGCACT
>JAYEJE010000071.1:0-2440 GCA_034660415.1 Methanobacteriota archaeon
CTACACCATAAACTTTTCTTATATTCCTCTCTGTGAGAACGTTCTCGGGCTTTCCAGCATCATATATCTTTCCACCATTCAAGAAAATCATCTTATTGGAGAATCTTGATGCAAGGTTCAAGTCGTGCATTGCCATTACAGCCGCTATGTTCTTTTTCTTTACTATGGTCGTAATGAGATTAAGAACGTCGAGTTGATGCTTCAGGTCGAGATTGCTGGTAGGTTCATCGAGTAGAAGCACTTGCGGTTCCTGAGCTAATGCTCTTGCTATAAGAACCTTTTGGTATTCTCCTCCGCTCAGCTCATTTGATTGTCTTAAAGCCATCTCTTTCAAACCCATTAGAGAAAGAATATTTGAGACAATTTCCTTATCCCTAGAACTTACGTTCCAATCCAAATGTGGTTTTCTCCCAATAAGCACTATTTCAAATACGGTAGAAGGGAAAGAATGACTCACGCTTTGTGGAACATAGCTCAAAATTTTTGCAAGTTCTTTTAATTTTATTTTGTTTATATCTTTTTCCTCTACTAAAACAGTGCCTTTTTGAAATTTCAAAATCCTGTTTATGCATTTAAGAAGCGTGGTTTTCCCTGAGCCATTTGGTCCAACAAGGCTTACTATCTCTCCCTCTCCTATATTCATCGTTACATCTTCTAAAGCAGCTCTACTTCCATAGCTGAAGTTAACATCCTTTATTTCAAGCCTCATCCCCAATACTCCTTCCTCTTTGTCATCACTAAATAAAGAAAAAAGGGAACACCTATGAAGGAAAAAATAATGCCGACTGGAATTATTATGGGTGCGACAATTGTTCTTCCTATTGTATCTGCAACAAGAAGAAGTAGTGCTCCAAGAAGGCAAGAACAAGGAAGGAGAAATCTGTGATCCCCACCAATTATAAGCCTTACTATATGAGGCGCCACAATACCAACAAATGCAATTATTCCAGTAAAGCAGATTATACCGGCTGTGATAAGTGTTGCCAGCACCAATGAGAATATCCTAACTCGATTAGTATCAACTCCTGAGGTTATGGCAATTTCATCGCCTAAAGCCATAGCATTTAAATCCCATGAATATTTCATCAAAAAAGGAAGGCAGGAAAGGAATATAGCTCCTGCCACATATACATCTTCCCATCTTGTTCCACAAAGACTTCCAAACATCCAATGTACCACCGCTGCAAGCTCTTCTTCACTTGCAACATACTGTAAGAAAGAAGTAAGACCACTGAAAAGAAACATCAATGCAATTCCTGCCAGTATGAGCGTCTCGGCTGTCACGCCCCTTATTTTTGCGATTCCATAGATTAAAAAGGCATCGAGAACAGCGAAAATGAAAGCATTCATTATCACAAGGTATCTTCCACTACCCAATAATCCAGCCCCGAGGACCATCGCTATGGAAGCACCAAAAGCGGCAGCAGATACGATTCCTATTGTATAAGGACTTACAAGGGGGTTTTTCATCGTCCCCTGCATTGCTGCTCCAGACACCGCAAGACCTGCTCCCGCTACAATAGCCATCACAATACGTGGTAACCTCGCTTTCCAAACAATTGCAGTGGCTATCTTGCTGCTTTCTACTTCCATAAAGGGGAATATTTTAGCAACAATAGTGTCAAAGACCTCTTTCACACTCAAATTTGCTGCCCCTAAGTAAACCGCTATAAATGCTATCGCTACAATTCCAATGAGTGTTCCAAGAATAAATAATACCTTTCCAGCGGTAAGTTTAGCATATATCTCTTCCGCTTCCTCTAAGCTGTGTTTCATATCATTGCTCTACTTCCGCTTCATCGTTTTCAACTCTTTTTATTAACATCTGTTTTACATCTCTCATAGAATACCAGTAACCTCTGCTCAGTACGAATCGCTGTTTAAAGTCACGTGTATTCGGAAAGATTATAGGGCGAGAAACGTCAATACCCATCTCAAAAAGCAGTTTAGGATAAAAAGCCGATGAGGGTCCATAGATTATCCTCATCCGGGCATTCTTAGAAAAATCCATGATTTCATTTATCGTCTCGTTCACTATGGTCTCACCAGTTATGTAAACAACATCGGCATCGTCTAAAACATCCTTACTCTCATCTGCGGAGAATATTTTTACATTTGAGTCATCATCATCGAAATCTATAACAGATAACAACTTCAAATCCATGAGTTCGGTAACATGTACTTCATTTTTAACCCCAGCATATAGATGTATAGCCCACGAGGGAAATCCAACCATCACTACTTTATCCAATGGCTGCACAAATCTTGAGGGGTCTAAAAGGGCAGTGGTTGAGGCATGAAAAGCTTCAACTTCGTATTCTTCTTTTTCCAATTCATTTCTATCATTCATTAACCTGTAAGAGAGTGCAGAGGTTATTGATACCCTTAGCGAGTTAATGAATACTATCTTCTCCAAACTCTCCAATTTGTCCAAGACATC
>JAYEJE010000072.1:0-2431 GCA_034660415.1 Methanobacteriota archaeon
CTTCACTTCTGTTCCTTGATGGTCTACCATCGAATAGTAGCTCATCTTTTTATGTACATCCAATCCTATATCCATATTGCACCTCCTTCTTCTCCGATTTATAAGGAGGTGTTTTTCATGTAGTCATCTTATATTTATCCTACAATCAGAGTTTCCATTTCCAGTACATCCAGAGATTTTTTTGGGGATCCCATAAATATATATATCAAATGACGGTATCAGCTCTGAGCCTATTTTCAATTCTTTTGCGTATTCTTTTGCGTAATTTTTGCGTAATTTTGCAGAGTATAACGTATATCTCGCTTCCCTTCACCAACTCTAATCAACAAGCCGTTCTTAACCAGTTGCGTCAGATCTATTGTAGCCATCTTCCTTGAAATGTCATTTAGAGAAGTGTATTCCTTGTTACTGATAGAGCCTTTCTTAACGACCTGATTCATCGCCCTTATCTGTCTTTCATTGAGTCCCAATCTTTCTAAATCATCCATGGTTGGAGGTAATCTAAAAGTAACAACAAATGCTCCTGCAACATGTTCAAACAATGGTTCAGGAATACCCCATTCTCTGCACTGACTTATCATATCCAGAGTTCCACCGCCTACATCCTCCACATATTTTACCCAAAAGAGTTGTTTGAATAAGAGAGGATTGCGAGGCACTGATATATGTTCTCTTCTCAGATCTTCTATGCTTATCTCATTGGGGAGCGTTCCGGGACTCCACACTTCTATTCTATTATCGAATATCCGAACCTGTACCTTTGATGGGAACTCATAATCTCTATGCACAACAGCATTTACAACTGCTTCTCGAATTGCGTCCGGAGGGTACTCATATTTTTCCGCCCTCTGAACCGTGCCAGAAACCAATCGTATAGATTTCCTTATATTCCTCAGCACAAAGTCCTCTGTTTTATCAATCAAATCAAAAACAGTTCCTGCTATCGTTTGGAAATCAATATATGGCTTAATAGGCTCATTTCCAGAAAATCTTATGCATTTCACTTCTGATTGTAAAAACGTTTGCTCTTTGAAGAACAGTAAAAGTGCAGCATTTGTTGGTTCTCCATTTCTTAATAGTTTTAGTTTCATTAATGCCTCTTCAAGGGGTGCATCTTCTGAAAGGTTTAATCCTCTTTCTTTTCTCGCCTCCTTTAAGAACCATTTGACCTTCTCCTCTTCTATATCCGCTAAACTCGCATCGTCACAAACTCGTTCATCCCAATAAATTCGCTCACCACTTTCTTTCGCCAGCTTTCTCATTTCACTTGACGAAATCCGTTGATTCGTCGCACCAACCCTTTTATAAGCATGATTTTTAAAGAAGACGGGCTTTTCTACACTTTCTTCTACTTCAATCATAACGACATTCTTTCCATCAACTTCCTTTATCTTTACAGAAGGAAATATCCGCGGGTCCGTATTCCTTTTTATGTGATTCGCTAACTCTTCCAATGTGTTCTTCCCAATATCCACTCCTGAAACTACTCCATTATCAGAAACACCTACTATGACAGTCCCACCATCCAAATTTGAGAACGCCGCGACAGTCTCGCCGATTTCGTCCTTTAACCTTAACGATTCTTTGAATTCCACACTTTGCGTTTCGCCCTTTTCTATGAGTTCCTTTTTGCCCATAATATTTATCTTGCCTTTGAATCAGCCTCCCAGCACACCAACGCCATGCGCCACCGGATTCTTTGTTGACGTTTTAAAATCGCCGTATTTACAGTTGATCTGCACGTCCGCAAACCGCAACTTATGCTCGTTCGCTATACGCGTCATCTCCGACTCAACCGCGAAATCGTCTTTCACTAACGTGCCGGCCAACAGTTCGATTGCCTCTCTATTCAACGCCCGGAACCCGGATTGCGAATCCCTAACAGAACCGCCAGTTGCATGGTCCAGAACCGCCCTGCCCAACCGTCTGTATGCGGGCATCTGCCCGAATGTCCGAGAACCAATAACAATATCTGCACTATCGTCTGTTAACGGCACAAGCAGTAGCGGGATCTCGTTCGGATCGTGCTGACCATCGCCATCCAGCAGCACGAGCGCGTCAAAGTTATGCTCAACAGCGTATCGCAGTGCGTTCTTCACTGCACGCCCTTTCCCGCGGTTACATTCGTGTGCAACGATCGTAGCACCTGCCGCCTCAGCTACTTCTACTGTATCGTCAATAGACCCGTCATCCACGACCAGGACCTCATCCACATACCGTTTGGCTTTCAGTGCCACACTTCCGATCGCCAAACCCTCATTGTAACATGGAATTGCAGCAAGTATCTTAAAAATTTCTGCTACGCCTTTATGATTATTTGATACACTATTCATTTGTTCGCTCTCACCTGCTAATTCCCCCACCGTAGTCGGCTCTTCTGGTTCATACCCTTTCCTCAAATTATCCTTCTATAATTCTCTTGTGGCATCTT
>JAYEJE010000073.1:0-12601 GCA_034660415.1 Methanobacteriota archaeon
AGCCTTCCGATGGTTCCGGGAGACCCACAAGTTCGAGATCCCAATCACTTAGCGAAGTATTCACAGTGATCCTAACCGCAGCTATAGCGTCTTCAGACCCGTAATCGGGTAGCTTCACGTTGCCGTAGTAGTAGTACACTACATCTTTATCTTGTAGCGCGTAGATATTCAAACCTTCTGTTTCCGGATTACCCCAGTCATCCAGAACATGATCATTTACCGAGCAACTCCAGGCCCACTTGTCGCTGCCCGACTTGTTGTATTTATAATCCTGGATGTCGTCAAGCATTAGGATACCCTTTGACAGGTATTTCTTATCTGTGACGTTGTAGCCAAAAGCACCTGCGGTCGCAGCCGCATCAAGTGCTCCCAGAGGCGTAAGGTTGTTAACGGAATATTCTGTTCCCGAGTTACATGCTGTCTGGGTGAAGTAGCCTTCCGTAAGTGTGACCGAATTGTCGAAGAAGACATCAGGAGCAGCTTCCGTGCTGTAAATTAGAAGTTCACTGACGTGCTTTACAGACAGCCCACTTGAGGAAGGCCAGATCCCTGAGTAATTATGCCAGTATTTTGGTGCGAAACATTCGTGCATGTCCCAATTGCCAAATACATGCCAGCCCCAGGGATTCGTGCTGTTATCAGCAAAGAAAATGATACGCATTCCCTCATAATAGTCGGGCACGTAGCCCCCTTCTGCTTGCCTCCAGGTCAGAACCAACGGACCTTGCCGTGGCTGTGGCTCATAAACGTTTGTGTAGTTGAACCGCTTGCTGAAGCCGTCAGAAGCCTTGATTTTTAGCTCGTCCCCCGGAGACATGCCACCTACCAGGTTGCATATATCCTTAACATCCGACCCCTGCACCGCACCGTAATCTCTGTTCTCTATATTCTGAAACTCAGCCGGATCCCACAGATCGCTGTCATTAAAAGTAGGACCCTGATGGTAGTAATGCGTGGTCCCATCCCCGTAAACCTGCAAATTCGCCTCTAACCACGTGTAATTTACCGTCGTTTCGTTCAGCACGGTAGTACCGTCAGAAGCATATTTTACCACGTGCACCTCGGTTGTTGTCGCTGCTGCTACCAACACGGGAAGTGCTAAAAACAACAATCCTATGCTAACACATAACATCACCCATAACGTTCTTCTTTCCATTTTTTCTTGTTCTCCTTTATCCTTTGAATTTCACATTCGAATTTTCACTCCGATATGTAAACATATACCACTCGATATAAAAAGATTGTTGTTTTTTTCGTACAGAAACGCAGTTTAACGAACAAGATAGAGTACCCTTAAGGGAACGAGAAATGCCAATAAGCGCAAGGAATAGACTTGAAGGCACGTATCTATCTATCTATCTACGGTAAGGTAAAAATCGAAGTCGCCAGCCCCTCGACAATAACCGCGATGATAACAAAAGAGGCAGTGGAAATGAATTCACAAATTTGATGCCGAGTGCTTAAATTTAAGCATTTGCTTCTTTACGTGCTCGGACGCCCGTATCTTTGAATGCCCAGAACGTGAGCAGGCCCCACCGCGGTGGTGCAGTAAGAAATGACTGTTTTCCCGTAGGAAAAGACTTCTTCGAACTTGTTATTCACAAAGATCGTCTCGGTCGCCAAGATCAAATCACACCTGTGACGGATTTTCGATGCCGCAGAAGGGGGCTCAATTTCCACACCACTTTTTCAGACCCAATATTATCAGGATCCTTGTCCGTACCCCTGATCTGGAAATGCATTGATAGATTCTCCAATAGTCTCGGCTGCAAACCAACAAGCCATATCTTTGGAGACTCGTACCTCTCTTTGACCTATCCCTCTATTTACCTACCACACTGTCCCATGCCCTCATTTTTGCAATGCCTCGTATTCTCCACCTTTTTCAGTTGTCGTAGTAATGCATTCAATGTAGAGTCGAAGACCGCCCTCTGGAAGTTGTCTTTTAGCTCCAGCGCAATCATATCGCTTTTCCCTTCTGGAGTGGATAATCCTTTTCTTTGGGATCCCCAAGCTTGACTACATGCGGTAGTTTTGCTTCGTTATTCGTCACGGATAAAATCATGTATCCATCTCTGGATCTCATCAATATTATCTTCGTATTTTATCGCACCTTCGAGCTCAATATCGCCGACAGAAATCTTTGGTATTCTCTCCATCTTACGACCCTCCACAAGTATTAGATTAGGATGCACGATTTTATTCAAAATATCCGCAATTTCCTTCAATTCCATCCCTCGCTTGAAGATAAACGCGGTCTCATCAGGAGAAGAAGCCACGACCACACTTGCACCTGCATGTCTATGTTTCCACGTATCTTTCCCCTCGGTATCAATCGAGAACTTCTTTGGAATGTTCTTTATTGTCGCAATTTTATATCCCTCATTTCTCAACCGCCTGATCAATTTCTCGATTAGGGTTGTCTTCCCGCTATTGTGATACCCACAGATACCGATTACGTTTTTCATCGCTCCATCACCAGAAACTCAATCGCATCCTCAAACTGACTTACCTTCCCTCCTCCCTCTGCAATCTTCTTCATCATCCTCTCCTCGTCCACCACCCTTATCCCCGCAAGCATATCCACGCCGTAATCAAATAATACCGGTGACATCGGCGTACTCGGCCCGATAAGGATTGTAAGCCCCTGACTCAGCTCCAATAATCGCTCAATTGACTTGTTTATAACTGAGGAACTCGTTATTACGGCGATGTCCGCCTTCGGAATGAAGTATTCGGATGCAGTGTCTATAAAATCCCCCTTTTGTGGTTGCTTCTCGATTACCCACAGTTCATCCGCGCGTTTCCGTAATTCATTCACTTTCGGGAAGTGACCAACCATTGCTATCTTCTTGCCATCCGCGTTTTCAAGCAGGAACTCGAGCATATTTAATTCCTTACCTCTTGGCGTAATCAGCGAGTTGATCGCCGCGAAACCCACGCCCGCCTCGATCATGTTCCATGACTTCGCATATTCCGCGAGTTCTACTGCCGTCTTCTCGGTCAGTTCCCCTAAATCTCGCACTTTATAACCCTGTAGCGCCCCCAAATTCTTTGCCACGCCGCAGTTCCCGCTCAAAACGCCGATCCAGGCATAACCAACGTGCACATCTCTCACTCCCGTATCTTTATCTCTCACATCAGAAATCAAATCGTCTATCAGTTTCATGATTTTATCCCTTTCACCAATAGGCAAATAGTCTTTTCTTTTTTTAAAGTAAAATATAGCTATTTGTCTTACGATCCGACTAATATGAAGGAGATGAGTACGGATGAGACAATACTTACCCGGAGGCAGATGGATGTGTTGAAACTCAGGAACGAAGGATATTCTCAGGACGAGATTACCAAAAGAGGGGGGACAACGAATTTGTGAGTTCCCTTACGCCCTCCAGTTCTATTGCATCAACGGGACAGGCATCAATGCATGTGCCACATCCCCCGGCAGTTCTCTTGATTTATATGGTCAGGAAGCTCGTCAATCACACCCCTGGCAACGGCACCCACCAGGCCCATGCTGATGGCTTCTTTTGTTTCCATATCAATCCCCCGATATGCAAGATTGTGCCACTCAGTATAAAAGCTTTTCGATTTTTTCGTATCGAAGTACTTAAAGAGAGCAGGGTATATAGAACACAGGTGATAAAAATGCCAATAAGCGCAAGGAATAGGATGGCTGGTGTTGTAAAGGCGATAGAGAAAGGCGAAGTTGCATCTACCGTGAAAATCGAAATCACTAAGCCCTCTGTCATCACTGCGATGATAACAAAAGAGGCGGTGGAAGAGCTTGGCTTGAAAGAAGGCGATAAAGTAGAAGCGGTGATAAAAGCAACAGAGGTACTGGTGTCAAAGGACTAAAAAGCGTGAAAAATGTAAAAATGAGGATCCATCATTCACATCCTATTTTTATTTTTTATCTCGTTAACTTCAACTTGAGTTACAAAAGAATATAGCAAACAATGAAAGAGTATCTGCTTGGAAATGTTGCGATTGCAAGAGGCATCCTCGAGGCGGGAACGGGAGTTGTTACCGGTTATCCTGGGACGCCGGCATCCGAGATCGTAGAGGCCTTAGCGCCTTTCGCCAGTAAGTATGGCATACATGTAGAATGGTCAGTAAACGAGAAGGTCGCGTTAGAAGTAGCCATCGGAGCTTCCTGGACAGGAGCACGAGCTGTTTCCGTAATGAAACACGTAGGCTTGAACGTTGCCGCTGACCCATTTATGACATTGGCATACTCTGGTGTAATAGGCGGGCTTGTGGTGTGCGTAGCAGATGACCCGTTCTGCCACTCATCGCAGAACGAGCAGGACTCACGGCGGTATGCCCAATTTGCCGGCATCCCATGTCTGGACCCTGCGGATCCGCAAGAGGCGAGAGATATGGTCATCTATGCCTTTGAGCTCTCAGAGGAGCTCGAGTTACCGGTCCTTCTCCGGCCTACCACACGAGTCTCACATGCTAGTTCAGATGTAGTGGTAGGCCAAATAAAAAGGGGGAGCACGAATCCCAAATTTATAAAAGATCCAGCCAGATGGGTTATGCTTCCCACACATGCTCGGCCACGTCATACTGTGCTTCTCGAGAAACAGGATGCAATTAGGACCACGCTGGCGGATGTGCCCTGGAATCGGCTTGTGCTGCAGGGCGATATAGGCGTCATCGCCTCAGGAATATCGGGGCTATACGCCGAGGAGGCGATAAAGCAATTGGAAGCGGATATATCCATTCTCCGTATCGGCACTTTCCCCCCACCAGATGGCTTGTGTTCCGAGCTTCTTGAGCATGTCACTAAGGTGATGGTGATCGAGGAGCTAGAGCCAGTGCTGGAAGAATATGTGGAGCGATTAGCGAGGAAGCACAATCCAGACCTTGAGCTCCTTGGCAAAAGGACTGGTCACATTCCACGTGAGGGTGAACTGGATACCCTTCAAGTAAGGAATGCCATTGCAGATATGACCTCTATGCCGTCATTGGACGTTAGATCGGAGAAAGAAGCCGATGAGATCCTGCCGCCCAGACCGCCATCACTCTGTCCGGGCTGCAGCCACAGAGCAACCTACTATGCCATGAAGAAAGCTTTCGGTAAGGATGCTGTCTTTCCAAGTGATATAGGCTGTTATACACTTGCCGTTCGGATGGGTACTATAGATACGTGCCTCTGTATGGGCGCGAGCATAACACTCGCCAGCGGGATCAGATTTGCAGGCGAAGAGCGCGATATATGTTGTAGCATTGGCGATTCGACTTTCCTGCATACCGGATTGCCGGGATTGCTCAATGCCGCATACAATAATGCAAGAATAACCGTCACGGTACTGGACAATTCGACTACTGCGATGACCGGGCATCAGCCACATCCGGGAACCGGCTTTACCGTAACCGGCGATAGAACAAAGGCAGTATCGGTTGAGACAGTTGCGAAGGCCCTGGGAGCGGATTTTGTCGTGACTGTGGACCCATACGACCTAAACGCGACAATCGAGACTTTCAAACGTGCTAAGGTGTATCAGGGGCTATCTGTGGTAATTGCAAAGCAGACCTGTAGTATAATCGCGAGAAAGTCGGGTATAAGGCGAAGACCGTTCACGGTTAACAAAGAGAACTGCATAGGATGCCGTAAATGCGTGGAGTTTGGCTGTCCTGCAATTGAGTTCGATGAGGGCTGTGCACGAATCAACGCGCTCTGCACTGGATGCGGAGTCTGTGCCCAAATTTGCACTAACAATGCTATCGAGGTGGTCGAATGAGAACATCCGTGTGCGACATCGTTTTAGTTGGCGTTGGCGGCCAGGGTGTGATCCTGCTATCTAATGTAATTGGCAAGGCGGCGTTGAAGGCTGGCTATCCGGTAAGGGGTGCGGAAACGCATGGGATGGCACAGCGTGGCGGTAGTGTGATGAACCATATCAGGTTAGGCTGTGAGTACGGCCCACTGGTGCCTGCGGGTGGTGCGGACGTCTTGTTAGCGCTCGAGCCCGGGGAAGCGCTACGGTATGCACATTACCTGTCTGAAGATGGTATCGCGCTTGTGAACACATATCCCGTACATCCGACTACTGTGACCACCGGTCAATTCACGTATCCACCGCTGGAGGAGATTCTTACGCCGCTACAAAGAATATGCAATAAACTCATAACTATTGATGCGACAAAGCTGGCTGCCGATGCGGGTAATCCACAAGCGATGAATGTCGTGATGTTAGGTGCGCTCTCTGAGCATATTCCGCTACGAGAAGAGGAGCTAATCGAGGCGCTCAGCGAATCGGTGCCTGCGAAGTTCCTGGAGGTTAATAGGCGCGCATTTGAACTCGGACGGCGTGAAGTCTAACGTCACGAGCGTATCTGAAGTCCGCCTGAGGGGAATTTGGGCGGAGTGCCGAAGGCTCGGAGCCAGATACGCTTTGTTAGGCGATGAGGCACAATATAATGTTACATACTTACCGAAGGCCATAGAGTTTGATGATATATGGGTGCGAAGCCAATAATTGTTCAAGCTTCCAGTGTTCCCATAATTCGACTGTTGGTTTTGAATTACTTTCGTTCCATTTGTCAACAATTTGAGTTACTTGATCTGAAAATTTTCCACTTGTTATTATCACAAAAAGATCAACCTTGCCATGAATCATTGATAAATTCTGTAGGGTTTCGATATCTTTGGGTGAAACGCTTTTATTTGGTCGATGTTTGCATTGTACTAAAGTTCGTTCTCTAATTGTACCTCGTATTACATCTTGATATACCCAAAAAGCTTCGATATCTCGTCCCCGATCTGATGCATGGGTTGGGGTCAACCATTCAACATTTTCCCAATGGGGCGATGATTTTAGTAAGTCTGCACACAGTCGCTCAAATTGTTTATCTGTAATAACCGTCCAGTTCAAGCTTGTTCCTATCTTGCCAGATTTATCGGCACTATCAACTAACTCCCCGATATCTTGCGTGATTATTGGGAGGGGATCATTACCATAAAATAAGGTATCTACAGATGGTTTGATTGAAGGCCAATCTAATTGTATGATGTCATTTAGATCATGAACTAAACCGAAATGCAAATGTCTATTAAGATCCGACCATCTAGGTGGTCGTGAAACACTATCACCCATTAAACCATCAAGTTGACGTATCCGCTCTCTTAACGGAGTTATATCTTCTGGTTTCAATGGGTCTGAAGGATTTCTTTCTTCTAAATTTACATTTAGTAAATCTAAAATTTTATCAATATCCTCTACGCACTGTTGCACTTGATTGAGGATAAGTCGACGACGCTCTCGTTTAAGCGCATGTTCATATTGAGAAATCTCGGAACCCTGTTCAAATATTTCTGAATAAAATGAAACTGCCGTATCTGGTTCACCGAGATCATTGACCACCCTACCTTCCTCTGACACCCAATCATACCCTGGTAAAAGATTTCGTATCTTTATATCTCTGATTTTTGGTATTGCTTTTAATATATCATTGAATTCTAAACACTTGTTTGCATATTGCTGTTTACCCTCTTGGCTCCAATTTCCATTAGCGGGATAATCTAATAGTTCTTTTAGCTCAGTCCATTTCTTCTTGAGCAATTCAAGATTCACTGAGACTTTATTTAGTTCTTCTATTGCGTTATCTAGTTCCATAAATTTCACTCTCAGAATTAATGTTACTTGTTACCTTTTCGCCTAACTTCGGTATATCTGCAATACTTCGCATATCATTCCAAATTGGAGGTATATACAAATTTCGTATATCCTTCCATCTTGGCAGTATATATGAAGTACTTCGTATAAACATCCCTCTGGATGAAAACTTTTTCTCTTCAAAACGTTCCTCAATCATCCTTTTACACCACCTCCTTTCTTATTTTCAAACAACATATCCAAAGGTCTTTTTATCCTACCTTTATCCTTATTACTCTCATTGAGTACATATTTCTGTCGTCTTTTTGTTCTCAGTTCTTTACTGACCCTTCAAAGTGGAAATCTTTCTGTCTTTTGCCACATTGAACTCGAACCCTAACGATCCTCCAGAAATATTTCAAATCTTCTGTATCTCCGCCTTTGTCGCTAGCCTTATCCCAGCCTCGTTCAGCACGCGCGCAGCGCCATTCAAGTCATCCACCCGGAGTATCAGCATCGCCCGCTCAGATTTTGCAGTTACAAATGCGTATGCATAATCCACGTTTATCTCATTCTCACCCAGCGTATTCGCGATCTCGTAAAGTCCGCCGGGACTATCCTTTATCGCCACAGCAAGAACATCCGTCTCAGAGACCGTGAAACCCTCATCACGGAGCACTTTATAGCCCCTATCCGTATCATCAACCACCATCCGGACAATGCCGAAGTCGCCTGCCTCTGCAATTGTCAATGCGCGTATGTTCACACCCGCATCTCCTAACGCCTTTGCTACCCTTGCCATCCTGCCAGACTTATTCTCCATAAAGATAGAAATCTGCTTTATTGCCTCCATGTTCATTCACACCTCCCTATTGTCTATTACTCTCTGTGCTTTACCTTCCGAACGCGGGATCGTTCCCGGCTCCACCAACTCAACATCAGCCATAATATTAAGCACGCCCTTAAGCTGTTGGGATACAGCTTTGCTTAATGACATCAAGTCTGCGATTTTATCGCTGAACACAGATTCCGTCACCTCGACCTTGACGGTCATAACATCCAGTGGCCCCTTCCGATCCACAATAATCATGTAATTGTCTCCAATCTCAGGGATCCTCATGAGTACAGACTCGACCTGGCTTGGGAATACATTTATACCGCGCACAATGATCATATCATCTGTCCGACCAAGAATCCGCATGATTCGCGGATGTGTACGCCCACACTCACAAGGCTCGTTATTCAATATGGTAAAGTCCCCTATCCGGTACCGAATAAGCGGAAATGCCCATTTATCAAGCGTGGTGACAACGAGTTCGCCACGTTCACCTTCTGCTACCTGCTCGCCTGTTTTAGGGTCAATCACCTCGATAAGGAATAGATCTGCCCAGATGTGAATACCGTTCTGGAGATGGCATTCTGAGCATAAGGGACCGCTCATCTCGCTGGTGCCATATATGTCATATGCCTTGATGCCTGTGGACTCCTCAATCCGCCTTCTCGTCTCATCAGACCAGGGCTCTGCACCGAAGAGACCTGCCTTGAGCTTTGTATCATCCCTGATGCTCACACCCATCTTCTTTGCTACCTCGTTTAGGTAGAGGAAATAAGAAGGAGTGCAGGCTATAGCAGTGCTTCCCAGGTCCTGCATGAGCTCGATTTGGCGCTCGGTACTGCCGGCACTCGTAGGAAGTACCGTGGCACCTATTCGCTCTGCACCGTAATGGAGACCGAGCCCGCCGGTGAAAAGGCCATAACCATAACTAACCTGGATTACATCGCCACGGCCCAGTCCTATGGACGTGAGCGCGCGCGCCAACGAATCTGTCCACATATCTATGTCTCCTTGAGTGTATCCAACCACAGTTGGCTTCCCGGTCGTGCCGCTGGATACATGATACCGCACCACCCAGTCTTTGGGGAGGCAGAACATGCCCGTGGGATATGTATTACGAAGGTCTATCTTCGTTGTGAATGGGAGTTTGGTTACGTCACTAAGCTCTTTGATGTCTTCGGGCGCCACACCCGCCTCACGGAATCGCTGCCGGTAGAATGATGAATGGTCATAGACATAGCGGACAATCGTCCGAAGCCGTTCCTCCTGCAGCTTATGCAGGTCCTTAATGGGCATACGTTCAACGTGTGGATTCCAGTACCCGAACATGATAATTTACCAAATCAATCAATGAGTTTCTAGTATAAAAAACTATAGGTTTTGTGGTTTTGAAAAGCGGTTATACACCTAAGCGTAAATAGTGTTTGTGAAGATAAAGATGCCAGAAGATTATATTGTTGGCCGAGAATCTCGACCTTGCATGGAGTAATTTTGCTACTATTGGATGCAACACTGGGGTGACAGAGCAGAACATGCAGCCTTTTACGTCTAACTCACCCTGGTCGGCGTGGGCGGTAATACAATACCGCAGAGCGCGCGGAGAACCCAAGCGTGGATTGGAACACTCTTGTCTTACACTCTGCGCCCTCTGCGATCTCCGCGTTGATAAAAGACTGGTTTTTAGACAGTGCCAACTCAGGTGTAAATACCTATTATATCAGAGAGGATAGCACTTGCCGCTTCGATAGGTCCAGCACCTTTACCAATGACTGTGATTTCGCCAGCTATGTCTGTTTTTATAGTTGCAACGTTCAGTGTACCACCGACGTTTAGCGGATTCGCTTTTGGTACTAACCGGGGCGCAACTTTCAGGCTGCCATCTCTGTCTACTTCGCCTATTAATTTTATCACATAGCCCTCGTCATCTGCCAGTTTCAAAGCTTCCGGGGTTATCTCGGTAATCCCTGTCACTTCAACCTCTTTATAGGCTGCGTTCATATCAAAGATGGAATTAGCTAAGATGACTAGTTTCACAGCAGTATCTATTCCTTCTATATCTTTGGATGGATCCGCCTCTGCGATTCCTAGCCCCTGCGCCTCCTTTAACACATGCTCGTAAGGCCGCTTCTCCTCTGCCATCCGCGTTAGAATATAGTTGCAAGTGCCATTCAAAATGCCCTCTATTGATATAACCCCATTGCCCGCGAGATTCTCCCTCACCAGTGAGATTAATGGCATGGCTCCGCCTACCGAAGCTTCAAATCTTAGCTCTTTACCCCGCTTCGCTGCGAGTTCCGTAACCCGCTTATACTCTAATGCTATTGGCCCTTTATTCGAGGTTACCACATGTCGGTCTGATTCTAATGCAGTAAGTAGATGTGTTAATCCCGGCTCGCCATTATCGACATTAGTTGGTGTCGCTTCTACCATAACATCATGCTCTACCTCTTTTATTACATCCAGACTTGAGATGTCTTTTAGGTTTTTGCCTGTTCTGAGGTTCATTATCTCTTCCTCACTCAGTCCGTTCTCATTCACAATACTGCCTTTCAAGTCCGCTATGCCGACAATTTTTAGGTCTATTCCGTGTTTTCTTGCTATCGCATCATGTTTCCGTTTTATCACTTCTGCCACGCCGCGCCCTACATATCCAAATCCAATTATCGTGACTCTTACTGTCTCTTGTTTCCTGCTCATTTCATGCACCTGCTAAACACTTGAATAGTCAGAATGCTATATAAATCTCTTAACAAATGTCGGATTGGCGTGATGGATTTATGAGTCCACGGAATTTTTGGCTTTTACGCGGGACTTAACTATATAGATCACAATGGCCACCACAGAAGCCAGAATTGGTACGATGCAATCGTCAGTAGGGATTATATATACCTGATACCGCCCCCAATGGAATGGAAATAGCATCAGCATTCCGCCACTTACATGGGCGAGCGGTAGATCAAATAAGAAGTGTGTTGCCATCCCGAATACGAGGAGCTTAAAAGCGTTCATCTGCTCTTCAAAGAACAGCGCGATTACCGCGGCAGATATGACTGCACCTACAGGCGTATGTAGCGGTACAATAAAGTCCCAGATGTCTATATCTATCCATCGAAATAGCAGACCCACTTTTATGATGTCCGGGATGAGTGCGCCCACCATGACTATCGCAGTATTCCTACCACCAAAGAATTTGAACTTCACCGACAGTATCTGACAGATGATCCACGCGAGTAGGACATGAGAGAGCCAATCGACCATAGATTTATTTAATTCCTCCTTGGTATGAATGCCATTCGCTTATAATCGAACTTCCAGCTTCTGAAAAAGGCTATTAGCAATATGAGCAATCCTATTAGCGATCTGACATATACCATCGTTTGACTTTGAGCAGGAGTAACAATCATCTTATCTGGCAAGATCCTGTTTGGTGATCGGAATATACCTAAAACTTCAACCACATCTCCCGGGCATACCTCCTCTTTTGTGTCAATCACAAAATTGAATCGTATATCTCTATCCATAGACATAATCACAATGGATGACTCTCTTACCTCTGTAACGGTACCGCCGTTGGCGATAGTCCAGCCATCGTAAAATTCGGGATCCTGTTGAATCATTTTCGTAGCTGGATATTCTAAGTGCTCTTCAAAGTTGGTGTAATGATATACACACAGGCACAACAGGAGGGCAACTAAGAGGAGACCAATGAAAACGCGGATGTATTGGATCCTTATCGGCATGTTTACCATGTAGATGCCATAAGCATAAGTAAACGTATTTTTCTCTTGTATTTGTCAGTTTGAAATTAATGTATATTCAGGATGTGTAATTGTTTAGCTACTTTTTATAACCACAAGATTACACAGATTTCCACGAGAAAAAGAATAATATTAACATAGTTTCGGTATTCTATTAACTAATTTATACCCTAATAACCCCAAGTTCTTGTGTTAATCTTGTGGAATCTCGTGGTTTTTTTATGTTGCTATACAACCTGACTTTCAGCGTTGTATAGGCTACAACCCTAAAAGAGCACATCTGCAAACTCCAACTTTTCAATAATCTCCTTTTGCTCTTTAGTGAGCACAGAAATTTTATCACGACTTTCGCCCCCAAAATCGAGAGTGGTTTTTCGTATTCTACCCAGTTCGTCCAGACTATC
>JAYEJE010000074.1:0-12523 GCA_034660415.1 Methanobacteriota archaeon
GGTCTTCTGTCCTTTTTAATACCTCTTCCGCGATTAGCGCCGGTGCCATCCTTATATAATCCAGGACATAATGCAAGTACCACGCCTTCACGTATTCGCTCCCTTTTTCTCGCATGAATAATAGCTGAAGATACTTGGGGATTTTCATTATCATTTTAAAATCATGGCTCTTCACCAACTGTATGATTATTTCTTCTCCCTCGCGCTCACAGAACACTATAAACTCCGGGCTCTTTTCTGGGAAGTCACTTAAATGATTCACAAAGTCTGTGATTTCTCTGCTTAGCCCCATCTTCGCCGCCCATTTATTATGGATCTCCCACTTTGGCATATTTCTTGATAATTAGAACCTTCTTACAAGCAAGAAGCTTTACCAAAATCTTTGTCACATCACCTAACATCACATCATAACTCAATGAAGTGCATCTTCTGCATCCAGATACTTACTGCTCTACGCGCCTGTTCAGGATTCGCGAAATTATCCTCTATTGCTTCATCAGTGGGAATACCTATAAACGGGTCTATTGTAGACTTCCCCACATCGGCAACCCATATCATCGCGTCACTAACGTCATGCCCCCGGAAGAACGATATGAAAGGTGCGGGTGTCTTCTCTGTTGGAACAACGATCACCACCTCTTCCCCGGCTTCTGGCCACTCTAATTGGCGATCGTCAACAAAATGTGGCACAAACGTAATCGAAGGTAAAACGAAGATGTGTATGCTTCTGTGTTCATCGTTATTTTTCACCGCTATCAACTCAAGATGCTCCCCTTCACCACCACCTTCGTTTATCTGATACCCACAGCGTTCCAAAAACGATATTACCACGCTTTTTAGCGCACTTATAGGGCTTCTTATCTCTGCCCAACGTAAAAATGCAGCCTCCAGTTCCTCACTCAAGTATCTATGCGTTGGCAAGCAGTAAAATATCTCGCCCTGATAGTTTATCCGGGTATGCATGTCAGGCGAGAAAACAGAAAGTTTCTCTTCGCTCGTTATGCTCTTGAAGATCAGCTCTTCTGTATCACCGCCAAATTTACTCGCTATCTCTTCCCTATCGGCACCGCTTAGCGTATTTACACACTCGCTTATCTTCAACGCGAGTTCCCCTTCTGATATTACCTTATGCTCCTGACAGTAGCTCGAAAGGTATTCAAATATTTTTAACATCTCTTACCATTTCCATAGTATATCTATTTCTTTGGTAAAGCTTTTAAAACTTTTTGGTAGAAGAAAATGACAAGCAAGTTTGCGGGACGTATAAAAAACATAGAGATTTCCGGTATAAGAAAGGCATTTGAAGCTTTGTCCGGTGATTTTTTCAACCTTGGACTCGGTGAGCCCGACTTTGATACCCCGGAGCACGTAAAAATCGCCGCTATGCAGGCATTAAAGTCTGGATTCACATCTTATACATCCAATAAGGGTATAGACGAACTGAGAGAGGCGATAAGTGCTAAACTCTACCGTGATAATAACCTCGCCTTTAGCCCTGATGAGATGATAGTTACATCCGGCGCGAGTGAAGCGTTACATATCGCTATCCATTCAGTCGTTGAAAGGGGGGATGAAGTGCTAATCCCGAATCCTGGGTTTGTCTCATTCGCTGCACTGACGGAACTGGCCGAAGGGAAACCGATATGGGTCCCTTTAAGTGACGACTTTTCGATCTCCGCGGAAGCGGTAAAAGAGAGAATCACGGATAAGACAAAAGCACTAATAATAAATTCACCTGCTAATCCTACGGGTGCTGTGGAAAGCGAGGAGAACATAAAAGCGCTTGTTGACATTGCCCATGACCATCATGTAACTATCATTTCTGATGAGGTCTATGAGCAGCTTATATACGATGACCTGGAGCACATAAGCCCCGCGAGATTCTCTGACGATGTCATCACGGTAAATGCTGTCTCAAAGACATACGCAATGACAGGCTTTCGATTGGGTTATGTTGTCGCTCGCAGCGAGTACACGGAGCAAATGCTGAAGGTGCACCAATATGTCCAGGCGTGTGCATCATCGATCTCGCAGAAAGCGGCGTTGGCCGCTATTGCAGGCCCTCAAGACTGCGTGGTAGATATGAGAAGCGAGTTCAAAAGGAGAAGGGATTTCGCTGTTGACGCTCTTCATGATATGGGTATGAAGTTCAACATACCAAAAGGCGCATTTTAT
The DNA here is from genome assembly GCA_034660415.1 of Methanobacteriota archaeon. GTDB lineage: Archaea > Halobacteriota > Syntropharchaeia > Alkanophagales > Methanospirareceae > Methanophaga. Next base: position 2,176 of record JAYEJE010000074.1, read on the forward strand.
ATCTTTCCCTGGGTGAGCGATGAGCATGAATTTGTGGAGTCTTTGAAGCGGAAACGGGTAATTGTCACGTCGGGATCTACCTTTGGAAGTCGTGGTAAAAATCATGTGCGGATATCGTATGCTGCGAGCTTAGCTAACTTGAAGCACGCTTTTGAGATAATGAAGGGAATTGTAAGAGGGGATTGAAACAGGGATGTTTTTGGCAAATGCCCTTTGTGTTGGGGCTATTTCCTTCTCGGCGAAGGCGCTCGAGGCGCTTTATACGGGCGCCGCATTTGCTGCCCACATTTCAAACACGTTGTTGTAATATACTCGCCCCTAAGACGAACGCGTGCATTCTTCCCCGGGATTAAATACGTATGACAGCCTTTACAAATCCGCATCTTTAGCTGTGACGGTATTCGTACTCGATAACGCATCCCAATCAAACGGGCAAGCTGCACATACCTATCACTTTTGTTTCTTCCATCCTTTCTCGCATCCGCTTCTGCCAGCTCGAAGAGCCGCACTATCCGCTGCAATGCGATGTCCCCTATCCTTCTAGCCCTCTTCTTTACCATCTGCAAAGTATGATATTACTTTGGTAATTCTTTCTTTTTGAAAGAAAGGTTTTTTTATAACTATAATGAAATATACGGCGGAAGAGAACATGAACAACCTGCATAGAAGGGCAAGGATCATTGCCGATTTTCAGTTTGGAGGGGGTACCGGCAATATCTTGTTCCCGGACAGCGTAGTATTTACCCTCTCAAGGACAAGAAGAATATCTCAGATACTGGATAATGGGGAAAGAGTATCCACACTGAGGAGTTCTGACGGGCTGCTGACGCTGAGCATAGAAGGTGCAAAAAGACTGCATCGATTCATAAAATATCCTGGACTGAGGGTTGTTATGAATGAAGAGAGCAGCGAATTCATAAAAAAAGGCGGAACTGCATTTTGCAAACATGTAATAGATGCAGATTCTGAGATAATGGCTTATGATGAACTTATAGTGGTAGATGAAAAAGACAGACTACTTGCAACGGGAAAGGCTATGTTATCCTGTGATGAGATGAAAATCTTTGAGCATGGTGTAGCTGTGAAGGTAAGGTATGGTATAGAAGAATAAGGGATAGCCGGTAAATGATAGAAGAAGAGATAGGAGATATGTTACGAAAAAGGAAACTCAGTTTAGCTACTGCAGAATCTTGCACCGGTGGACTGGTCTCCCATAGGATAACAAACATCTCTGGCAGCTCGGACTATTATAAAGGTGGCGTGATCGCTTATGCGAACGAAGTAAAGGCGCAAATTTTGCTTGTGGATGATGCGCTATTGGCGCAGAAGGGTGCGGTAAGTGCAGAATGTGCGCGGGCAATGGCGGAAGGTATAAGGGCGCTACTGGATGGCGACATTGGTATTGCTACCACAGGCATTGCAGGACCCACCGGGGGAACGCCGGACAAGCCTGTTGGATTAGTTTATATAGCATTGGCAACAAAGGGTTACTTATATCATGAGAGGCATATCTTCCATGGAGATAGAGGAGGGAACAAACGCAAGGCGGCTGAGGCTGCTTTTGTGATGTTAAAAAAGTTTCTCATACCTGGAGCAGAAGGGCTCGTAGCTCAGAAAGGTAGAGCAGCGGGCTTTTAACCCGTCGGTCGCGGGTTCAAATCCCGTCGAGCCCGTTAGTAGAAATGAAAAAGGGGACGTTATCTATACTTGGACATGAGTTAGTGCCGGAACACGTAGTAATGGACGAGAGCGAAGTGAAAGAACTTTTAGATAAGTACAAAATAAAGCGGGTACAACTGCCTAAGATAAAAGTATCCGATCCCGCTATAAATGGGCTAGGTGCAAAAGTTGGAGATGTCGTGGAGATAACAAGACAAAGTAGAACAGCGGGAAAAGCTTTATCTTTTCGACTGACTATAGAGTGAAAGGGTGAATGGAATGTTAGATCGGAGTGTCTTTTCAAAAGCATATTTAAAAAGGGAAAAAATAGTACAGCATCAGCTCGATTCGTTCAATTACTTCCTCGGTGAGGGTATACAAAGGATAATTGAGGAGCTACCATATACTGAAACATCTATTAGCGGCGAAGATGAAGAAAAGGGGAAGTATAAACTGGGTGTAAAGTTTGGTAAGATAACGGTGGGCATACCTAAGGCGAGGGAGGCAGATGGTTCTTATGAGGATATTTTTCCTTCCCAAGCGAGATTAAGGAATCTGAATTATTCCGCGCCTATTATTTTGGATATGCAGCTCGTGAAGAAATATGAAAGTGGCGAGATAGAAATAGTGAGGGATGAGGAGGAGGTAGCTATCGGCGAGCTTCCAATCATGCTTAAATCAAGTAGGTGCAACCTATCAAAAGAGGTTATCCGGGAAAAACTAGGCGAGGATCTTTCTGAGCAGGAATATGAAGACTGGTTGAAAAACGAAGCAGGAGAAGATCCTCTTGATCCTGGTGGATATTTCATCATAAATGGCTCAGAGCATGTAATAATCACGCTGGAAGATCTCGCACCAAACAGGATATTTGTGAATTTCGAAGAGAAATATGGGAGTAAAGGCGTTGTTTCTAAAGTTTTCTCGCTTAACCAGGGTTTTAGAGTCCCAATAAGGGTGGAAATAAGTAAAAAGGGAATACTTGAGGTTTCTTTCCCTGCTGTGGGGCGTAAAATACAGTTTATGACGCTTATACGTGCGTTAGGGCTAGAAAGTGATGAGGAGATAATAAAAGCCGTCTCTGATGACCCACAAATAGTAAAATACGTCCTAGAGAACATAGAAGAGTGCGATGTGTATACGCAGGAAGAAGCAATAGAAAAATTGGGCCGTAAAATTGCACCAACGCAAGCAAGAGAGTATCGAGAAAGGAGAGTTAATTACATCCTGGATCGTTATTTCCTCCCACATCTTGACACTAAGATAGCAAAGGCCTATTTCATTGGGAGAATGGCAGAATCATGTTATGAGCTTTATCTTGGTAAAAGGGGCGAGGGTGACAAAGACCATTACGCAAATAAAAGATTGAAACTCGCAGGTGACTTAGTGGAAGACCTTTTCCGTGTATCGTTTACAAAACTCACTCGTGATATGCGATATCAATTGGAGCGTGCAAATATGCGAAGTCGAGAACTAAAAATCGCTACTGCTATTCGTTCCGATGTGCTCACGGAACGGATAGTGCATGCACTAGCAACCGGGAACTGGGTAGGTGGCAGAGCCGGAGTTTCCCAGTTATTAGAACGGAGCAATTATATAGCCACCTTAAGCCATCTTAGAAGGATAATTTCGCCGTTATCGCGATCTCAACCTCATTTTGAAGCTCGGGACTTGCATCCCACGCAATGGGGGAAAATTTGTCCTAGCGAGACACCGGAAGGTCCTAATTGCGGCTTGGTAAAGAATTTTTCGCAGATGGTTGAAATATCTGTGGGCGAAGACGAGAAGAGCTTTAAAGACATTTTATATGAACTTGGTGTTATTCCACCTGCTCGCTCTTTGGAACTAAGTGCTGAAAGTAGGACTCGTGTATTCGTGAATGGCGATTTCATTGGCTTCTCTACGGAGCCAGAGATATTTGTGGATGCGGTGAGGAAGAAGAGGAGAAGCGATGAAATATCAACGCAGGTAAACATTGCCTATTACAGGGACCAGAGTGACATAATAATAAATTCTGATAGGGGGAGAGCAAGAAGACCCGTTATGGTGGTCGAAAATAGAACACCTCTGCTTACAGAATCACAGATCGAGAAACTGAGAAAAGGTGAGATAAACTTTGATAACTTAGTGAGTGTGGGTGTGATAGAATATTTAGATGCCGAGGAGGAAGAGAATGCGCTTATAGCATTAAATGAATCCGATTTGACAGAAGAAGGCGGGGATGAATATACGCATTTAGAACTGGATCCTTCATTGATCTTAGGCATTGTTGCCGGGTTGATTCCTTATCCCGACCACAATTCATCACCACGTAATACAATGGGTTGTGCCATGCTGAAGCAATCTTTGGGGCTTTCGACTGCGAATTATAAAACCCGTGCCGACACCAGAACACATATTTTGCATTCCCCACAAAAACCGCTAGTAACAACAAGAACTGCAGACCTTATTCAGCATGGCAGGAGGCCTGCAGGGCAGAACTTCGTCGTTGCTGTTTTAAGTTACGAAGGGTATAATATGGAAGATGCGTTGATTTTAAATCAAGCTGCCATAGATCGTGGGTTGGGTAGGAGTCATTTCTTCAGAACGTATGAAGGTGAGGAGCGGCGGTATCCAGGTGGTGAAGAAGACATATTTGAGATACCCGATGTAGAGATTGTAGGAGTTAGAAGTCATGAAGCGTATCAACAACTTGACGATGCAGGCATAATAAATTCAGAAGTGGAAGTGTTGCCAAATGATGTGTTAATCGGGAAGACAAGTCCACCAAGGTTCTTGGAAGAGACTACGGAGCTTTTAAGTCCTTTAGAAAGGAGAGACACTTCTATTTGCACTCGTGCCAACGAACGTGGCAGGGTGGATTCTGTGGTGCTCATGGAATCAAGTAGCAATAGACGTCTGGTTAAAGTTGCTGTTCGGGATCAGAAGATTCCAGAGGTTGGTGATAAGTTCGCATCTCGACATGGCCAGAAGGGCGTTATCGGGTTGATTGCACGTCCTGAAGACATGCCTTTTACTGAAGGGGGGATCATTCCGGATATGATTATAAATCCTCATGCCATACCCTCAAGGATGACCGTGGGACATGTGCTGGAGATGATAGGCGGAAAGGTGGGCGCTTTAGAGGGGCGATTTATAGATGGCTCTGCTTTTTCCGGCGAGAAGGAAGTGAACTTAAGGGATGCACTTGTACGTGCTGGGTTCTTAGATACGGGTAGAGAAACGATGTGGGATGGACTAAAAGGCACTAAAATAGATGCTGATGTCTTTGTAGGTGTGGTATATTATCAGAAGTTATATCATCTGGTATCGGCAAAGATGCATGCACGTGCGAGAGGTCCAGTGCAAATATTGACACGACAACCGACGGAAGGTAAAGCAAGAGAAGGGGGACTCCGTTTCGGTGAGATGGAAAGAGATGTTCTTATTGGGTATGGGGCAGCAATAACGCTGAAGGATCGGTTGTTGAACGAATCCGACCGAGTTGTTGAGCTGGTCTGTGGAAATTGTGGTATGATCGCCTGCCGAGATATGAAAACCGGATCGTCATATTGCCCGAATTGTGGTGCCGATACGGACATATATCCGGTGGAGATGAGTTATGCATTTAAGCTGCTTCTGGATGAGATGAAAGCACTGGGTATAGCACCAAGATTGGAATTAGAGGAGGCTGTCTGAAATGAGGCTAAAAAAGATAAAAGGGATAAAATTTGGGCTACTATCACCAAAAGAGATAAGGAAGATGAGTGCATCGAAGATTATAACTCCGGATACATACGGTGAAGATGGATTCCCGATAGAGCTGGGCCTGGTTAACCAGCGGATAGGGGTCATTGATCCCGGGTTAAGATGTAAGACTTGTGGTGGTCGAATGGGTGAATGTCCAGGGCATTTTGGGCATATCGAGCTTGCGGCTCCTATTATTCACGTCGGATATGCTAAAATGATATACCGAATACTCGCGGCAACATGCAGGCGCTGTGGCAAGGTTCTGCTGGGCGAAGAAGCCAGGGCGAAGTTTTTAGGCGGTATAGAGCAACAGAAAGAGAGGCAAGCCGATGTGGGAGATGTAGTGAAGTTGGTATTTAAGGAAGCGGCGAAAAATGATGTATGCCCCTTTTGTGATGAAATCCAGAAGCGCATAAAATATGACAAACCCACAGGCTATATAGAAATAGACAAAGAGGATAAAGAACGTAGATTGATGCCTAGCGATGTGAGAGAGCGACTTGAAAAAATACCTGACGACGATATCCCTCTTTTTGGTATGGATCCCAAAAATGCACGTCCTGAATGGATGATCATCACTGTGTTGCCAGTCCCACCTGTAACTGCTAGACCTTCAATTACGTTAGAAAGCGGACAGCGCAGCGAAGATGACCTTACCCATAAATTGGTAGATATAATAAGGATAAATCAAAGATTCATGGAAAATAGGGATGCAGGCGCACCGCAGTTGATAATAGAGGACCTATGGGAACTTCTTCAGTATCACGTAAGTACCTATTTCAATAACGAAATCCCTAGTATCCCTCCAGCGAGGCACAGGAGTGGTAGGCCCCTTAAGACGATGACACAGCGATTAAAAGGTAAGGAAGGTAGATTTAGAGGCTCTCTATCGGGGAAAAGGGTAAATTTCTCCGCTCGAACGGTTATATCTCCCGATCCCGAGATTGAAATAGACGAAGTTGGCGTGCCTAAAGACATAGCGAAGGAATTAACAATCAATGTTAACGTAACAGAAAGAAACCTTGAGGCGATACGAGAGACTTTGAAAAGGGGGAGTAAACATCCTGGTGCAAATTATGTGAGAAGATCGGATGATAAAAAGGTAAAAGTAACAGAAACAAATCACGAGCTTTTAGCAGAGGAGTTGGGTGTCGGATGGAAGGTAGAACGACATCTCCAAGATGGTGACATCGTGTTATTCAACAGGCAGCCATCGCTGCACAGATTGAGCATAATGGCGCATTATGTGCGGGTAATGCCCGGTAGGACTTTCCGGTTGAATCCTACTGTTTGCCCACCCTACAATGCAGATTATGATGGTGACGAGATGAACATGCATGTGCTACAAACAGAGGAAGCGAGAGCTGAGGCAAAGATCCTTATGGCTGTGAAGCGCAACATAATGTCGCCCAGATTTGGCAGACCGATCATAGGCGGTATCCATGATTACATAACCGGTCTCTTCATACTCACGTGGGGTGAGAAGCGGTTTGAGAAGGGAAAAGCGCAGGATATGTTGCATAGAATAAATATTCATGATTTGGGTGAGCCTGCGGGATCTTTTGAGTCATCTTCCGGCATTCAAGTCCCTTATTGGACGGGGAAACAATTATTTGGTAGGATACTACCAAAGCAAATGGATCTACAATTCCGGGGTGTGGTATGCGAGAAGTGTATAGAGCGAGGCGAGAAATGCAAGAAAGAGAACTGCCCACGAGAGGCATATGTTGTGATAAAGGAAGGGAATTTAGTATGCGGTGTGATAGATGAAATGGCAATAGGATCGTTCAAAGGAAAAATAATTGAGCAGATGTTTAGGCTATACGGTGAAGACGACACGAAAAAGTTTATAAATGACTCTGCCAGGCTTGCTATTAATTGTATTAAACAATCAGGTTTCAGCTTTGGTATAAGTGATGAGGACATACCAAAGGAAGGGAAGGCGCAAATAAGAGAAGAGGCAGTGTATGCAGCTGAGCGCAAAGTAGAGGAGTTGATAAGGGCGTATGATGCAGAAGAGCTGGAAGCTTTGCCCGGGCGAAGTTTGGAAGAGACTCTGGAACTATTGATCATGCAGGAACTTGGCCGTGCGAGAGATGATGCCGGAGATATAGCAGAGCGGTATCTAGGCATAGAGAACGCGGCGGTACTCATGGCAAAATCGGGTGCAAGGGGCTCTATGCTCAATCTAACACAAATGGCAGCATGTGTAGGTCAACAATCTGTTAGGGGTGAAAGGATAAGTAGGGGCTATCAAGGTAGAACGCTACCCCACTTTAAATCCGGTGACCGCCGTGCAGAGGCTCACGGCTTCGTTAGGGCTTCTTTTAAAGATGGCTTGACAGCAACCGAATACTTCCTACATGCAGTTGGAGGTAGAGAAGCATTGGTTGATACAGCAGTCCGGACATCTCAGAGTGGATATTTCCAGAGACGACTTATCAATGCTTTACAAGACCTCGAAGTGAAGAATGACGGGACTGTTAGAGAAACAAGAGGGACTGTAGTGCAATTTAAATATGGTGATGACGGCGTGGACCCTTCAAAAAGTGAGTGTGGTAAAGTGGTAGACATTGACGAAATAATAAGCGAAGTAGTAGAAGTGGATGTAGGGTCGTAGATAAGAATGGAGATAAAGACGGCGGCGGAAGAACTGAAGAAATCCGGGGTGGACGAAGAGATAGTGGAGCTAATAAAAGAAGAGTTTATCTCAGTAGCACTAGCTACTGAGATCGAAGAGCAGTTGGAGATGCAGGTAGGACAACCGTATGCAGATGATATTATATTGATGTTTGGTCGAGAGGTAGAAAGTGAAGAATTAAACCTGGGTCGGATAGGGCGCGAAGTGAATAAAATCAAAGTACCTGTTAAGATAAAGAATGAATTGCGGCAGAAATTAAGAGTGGTAAAGACAAAGCTGAGTAAAGAGAAACTGGATGCGATTTTGGCTGCGGTTGAGCAGAAATATGAAGAAGCACAGGTGGAGCCTAGGGAAGCGGTAGGGATAGTGGCTGCACAGTCCATCGGTGAGCCCGGGACGCAGATGACGATGCGTACTTTCCACTATGCCGGTGTGGGTGCCATATACATCACCCTCGGTCTGCCACGGATAATAGAAATAGTAGATGCGAGGAAGAAACTTTCTACACCAACGATGAAGGTGAAGCTGGTGAGTGAATTTGCCTCAGAGCGAAATAAGGCAGAAAAGATAGCGATGGAAATAGAAGAGACACATATACGGGATATCGCTAAGGTAAAAGCTGCTATTGAGGATATGTCCGTGTGGATCGTGTTAAATGCGAAGGAATTGAAAAGAAGATATATAATGAGCGATGAAGTAGAACAGACGATAAAGGACATAGGTACGGCTCTGCTCGTGGAAGTGGTAGGAGACGGTAAGCTGAGAATACATGTGAAGGATAAGTCATATCACGATCTGCTGAGGCTTGAGGCTAAAGTGTCTAATACACTGGTGAAGGGAATAGATGGGATAAAACGGGCTTTGGTGAGGCGTGATCCTAGCGGTGAGTATGTACTTTATACAGAGGGTTCCGCCTTGAAAAAGGTGCTTAAGGTAGATGGTGTTGATTCCAGAAGAACTACAACAAATAACATAAATGAGATATCAGATGTATTAGGCATAGAAGCTGCTCGTAATGCAATAATAGAGGAGATGGCGAGCACATTAGATGAACAAGGGTTGGATGTGGATCCTCGCCATATAACGTTAATTGCGGATACAATGACGATGGATGGCGAAGTGAAGCAGATAGGAAGGCATGGAATAGCAGGGGAGAAAGCATCGGTACTTTCAAGAGCTGCTTTTGAGGTCACCGTGGATAACCTATTGGAGGCGGCCATGCATGGGGAAACGGACGCGTTGAAAGGTGTCACGGAGAATGTGATTGTGGGGCAACCGATAAAATTAGGAACGGGTGCAATAGAATTAAGGGCGAGGAAGTAAATAAAATGGCGAAAACAAAAAGAGGCTCGACTGAGCTCGCAGATGTGAATAGGGAATTACGAAAGGTTGTAAATGGTGGTGAACTGTTAATAGGAGCGAAGGAGACGGTAAAAGCACTCAAGAGGAAAGAAGCAAAACTTGTCATTTATGCTTCTAACTGTCCTGAAGAGCTGAGGGATAAATTTAAAGATGCTGATAGTGGAGAGGCAGAAGAAATTATCTATTATAAATATCCTGCTAATAGTCTAGAACTTGGACTTGCGTGTGGGAAACCGTATTCCATTGCTTCTTTGTGTATTACAGACGCAGGCGAGTCAGAACTTTTACGACTCAGGACCTCTAACGTTTATCATGATGTGAAGACGGAAGGTATAAATGTGAACAGGTGATTTAACTGACCGTAAAATTGGACACTGAGGGGATAAGGTATATAGGGATATTCGAGAGTCTTACAGGTGCAGGAGTCAAAGATTGCGTGGTGAATAACGACACGAATAAGGTAATACTAGTGGTGAAAAAAGGCGATATGGGTTTAGCTATTGGCAAAGGTGGCTCGAACATAACTAAGGTAAAGAACATGGTGAGGAAGGATATAGAGGTTGTGGAACATTCCACAGACGCAAAGGAATTCATAGAGAATCTGTTTCGCCCTGCGGAAATAAAGAGTGTTGAGCTGCTGACAGATGATAACGGCAAAAGCTGTGCATACGTGGCGGTTCTCACAAAACAGAAGGGAATTGCAATAGGGAAAAATGGCGAGCGAATAAAAAAGGTAAAATTACTGGTGAAAAGAAATCTGGGTATAGATGACGTGGTAATAAAATAATATAATATAAATTGAAAGAATAAATAAGAATTAAATTGTTTGTGGAGTAAAAAGGTATGGGAAGAGGGATACATGCAGCGCGGAAGGTGAAAAAGAGGCGAGAGAAGTTCAGGTGGGCGAGTCCAGACTATGTACGAAGAGCGTTTAAATCTTCTAAAAAGAGAGATCCTTTA
>JAYEJE010000075.1:0-2397 GCA_034660415.1 Methanobacteriota archaeon
GTGTAGAGGCGGTTATCGAAATGCCTGTTGCACGTGCAATAATAGATGTAAATCGTGCTCCTGACGACCGACCTCCCGGGAACCCGGATGGTGTTGTAAAGACAGTAACCACCGCAGGTACGCCAGTGTATAAGAATGGAAAGTTTCCTGATGATGCCCTTATTGATAATTTATTGCAGCGGTATTATTTTCCCTACCATGAAAAGCTGGATAATCGCATAGAGAATTGCGACATAAAATTGGCTCTTGATTGCCACAGTATGCTTCGCTATTCGCCACCGATAGACGTTAATCCCGGTCAGCCCCGACCGCTTATATGTTTATGTAACCGGGGGGACAATAAGGGGATGCCCACGGGAGAAGACAGTCATGTGACCTGCCCGCCGGAGTGGATACAGGCACTTGCAGATTCCTTCCGGCAGGTATTTGCGGGTGAAGGCGAAGTTGCATTAAATAAGCCCTTTTCGGGCGGATATATATCTCAGTTTCATTATGAACGAAAGGGCATTCCATGGATACAAATAGAAATAAATCGTGAACTCTATTTAGCGGTAGCTTATTTTGTGCCACAGAAGATGCAGATAAAAGAAGAAATAATTCGGGAATTACGGCAAAAAATATGCGGTGCTATTATACAATTTTGGGCCGAAATTTCGGACTGACTTTTGTTATGCCGCAATTAGAGTATAGCCATTATCCGCTGTTCCTTTATATTCCCTTCCGAAGCATATCAACAACTATACCCATCGATCTTTAGAAGTGCAGCCCCATTGCACAAGAAGAAGAAGAGATTTTTTGGGGGCTCATCAAGAAATCCCTTGAATCCACGCAAAAACATGTGATCTATCTCTTCTGCGTTTCTTGCTGTTATAATCGCGATCGGTATTCCGTTTTCAAGTAACGCCGCCAGCATCCTGTACATAACATCCGAAGGTCGTGATTCACCATCAGATATGAGTGTACCGTCCATATCAAAGGCTGCAGCCTGGTATGTCTCCTTAAACTGAGTAAAGGGCATATCATGCGAGGCTTCGATTCGTGTATTATCCACTGATACAAAGTTCAATCGCTCAAGCACCCATAGCGTTCCCGCGGCATTTGATATATTGAATGCTTCCCGGGTGTTAAAGGTGTTACCATTGGCTTTATCATGACGGTAAACAGAGAAACTTCCGGGATATGCAAGTAGCTCATGGTCATTCCCTCCTTTCTGCCCCTGATCACCGAACTTTGCAATCCTATCTATTGGAACATCGATCATCGAAGCGAATTGCTTGAGCGCATTCCCTTTGTGGATATTCCTCTTTGCGACTAATATCCCGTAGTCGGTGCAGTTTGCCCTGTATTTATCGGCGAACCCATCTCGTACCTCCAGTCTTCTGCTAACCCACGAAGAATCAATATCTTGATCGCAATAAAAATACAACATAATCCGCCGGTCAGCAATGGACAAAAACTGGACCGGGTTTATATCTTCAGATATGCTGATTATATGCGCCGTTATAGCCTTTGTATCCTCTCTGCTCATCGTTATATCGCCCCAATCTCGTCCATTCAACTGATCTGCTGGTAGATAACCACAATCGGTCAAGAAGCGGAAGTTCATGGAATCACCTCAAAGATAGATATGAGCGTGTGTGCTGTGCCTAAACCTTCTGAATAATCGCGTTCTATATTGCGAAGAAGCTGCCCCAACAAAGGCTCAAAAACATCTGCCCTGAAGTCGTCTGTCTGCTTATATATCTCTTGATCTCTGACGATCCGGCCGAGCTGCTCCTGGCTACTCTTCAAGGATGCTGGGATTGGGTATGCCTCATTGATTTTAAACCAATTTGGAATTGGTATATCAAGATAGCTGCATGCGGTCGCAAGAGAATAATTCCAGTAATATGTGATCCGTTTATAATGCTCCTGGACCTCTTCGGGACCATCCTCATACGTATAGTCCATGAACATCTCCTGTAAAGGCGCCCGCTGTTGTGGATAAAATAAGGCATTCACCATCGCTCTCATCTTCTTCAGGTTTGGATTGAAGTTACTCGTGTCTATATGCCTGCCAATGAAGATAGAACGATCGAACGTATCAAAGCATTCCGCTTTAACACCTGCTTTTTTTGCCGCTTCTAGCACAAAGTCGTTTAATTCTTTGCCCCAGAACTTCATATATATCTGCTCTTTCTCCTTTCCATCACTGAAGAACGACATATTGTAGATATGCCATGATGGTTCGTCCCACTGAGATTGCCATTCGATCGAGTACCTTCCTAAAACGTCCACTACGAGAAATGCCGATGTCCCAAAGCTTTTGATGTGATCAAATATCTTCTCAAGGAGCGAGCTGAAATCATTGTCATTGAAATGTGAGAATGGCACGCCAGAAGAGAAAAAGATATTGAA
>JAYEJE010000076.1:0-2389 GCA_034660415.1 Methanobacteriota archaeon
CGCGGGCGTTCCAAAGGATTTGCCGGATGGGTCGCGGGTAAGAGGCGACATACATCTGCTTCTCGTTGGTGATCCCGGAGTTGCAAAGAGTCAATTACTCACATACTTAGTGAAGTTAGCACCTCGTGGCTTATATACGGGTGGTAAAAGTAGCTCTGCAGCGGGACTTACCGCCGCAGCCGTTAGGGATGAGTTCGGAGAAGGGCGGTGGACTTTAGAGGCTGGTGCTTTGGTACTTGCAGACAAAGGGATAGCAGCGGTCGATGAGATAGACAAGATGCGGAAGGAGGACCGGGATGCGCTCCATGAGGCAATGGAACAGCAAACTGTTTCTATCGCAAAAGCGGGAATAATGGCGAGGTTAAACTCAAGATGTGCCCTGTTAGCTGCTGCAAATCCGCTCGGGGGACGGTTTAATAGATACGATCCCATTTCAAAGCAGATAAATATGCCTCCTACGCTCGTGTCTCGATTCGACCTCATATATACTATGATGGACAAGCCAGATGAAGAGCGGGATACGAGGACCGCCGAGCATATAATAAAGACACATTACGCCGGTGAACTGCTTGCACGGCTTAAGAACGTAGGCAAAGTGGGTGAGGGAGGCGAGGAGCGGTTAAAAGAGCAGATGCGAACTATGGAGCCGGCGGTAGAGAGCGAATTATTTAGGAAGTATGTGGCATGGAGTAAGCGGAATATATACCCCGTGATGACCGAAGAGGCGAAGAATAAGTTTATGGAGTTTTATATCGGACTTCGGAGGCAGGGCTACGAGGATGAAGAGGCGCCCGTTCCTGTAACAGCACGGCAGTTAGAAGCATTGATTCGGCTGGGCGAGGCAAGTGCGAGAGCGCAGCTAAGTGATAAAATAACTGTGGAGGATGCGGAACGCGTGATTAACGTGACTACATACTGCCTGAAGCAAGTTTTTGTTGACCCGGAAACGGGCAAGCTGGATACAGACTGGGTAACTGTTGGCACAACTAAGACCCGGAGGGACCGGGCGAGGTCAATACGGGAGATAATAAAGGAGTTGGAGAACGAATACGGCGAGGAAGTGCCGCTAGAGGAGGTGCTCGATCTCGCGGAGGAGGAAGGGATGGAAAGAGGAAAGGCGGAGGACATAATAGAAGTGATGAAACGTGATGGGTTACTGTTCTCTCCAGGCAGTGGCGTGATTAAGTTCGTACGATAGGCAGAAAATGCAAAATGCAAAATGCAAAGTGCAAAAGTCAATTTAGCTAACCACAAGATTACACGGATTTGCACAAACCTTTTCTATCAAACTTTAAGAAAGTTTGATCAAAACGCTTCGCAGAAAGAAAAGCTTTACCAAAAGAACATTTGTGTTTTTCTTTTTGTAAAAAAGAAAAAGTGTTGTGTTAATCTTGTGAAATCTCGTGGTTTTTTTCATTTGCTATACAGATATGAATTTATAATAGGAACAGGGTATGAATATAATCGAAATGACAGATGCAATAAATGAATTTCTCTACACGTACTACATCCACCCTATAACCTACGATACGGGCTACAATCCGATAAACACAATAACGTGGGCCTTAATGCTGGGCTTAATCATTTTCCTATTACTAAAAATACTGAAAAAGCTCGGGATAGTGATAGACAAACGTTTCATCGCTGCGGTATCGCCTTACATATTCGTTGCCGCAAGCCTGAGGGTAATGGAAGATGCCGATTTGTTCTCGCCGCCTATAAGCTACATGCTAATCACACCGCTAATCTATTTTCTTATATTCTTCTGCTGTGTTGCCATACTGGTAATATTAAGGGTATTGTCCAGACCGAACAGAATAAACGATTATGTAATGCTCTTTGGTCTGATCGGGGTGTTATGGTTTATCGCAAACATGATATTGTTATTGCGTAATGAGGTGATAGTTAACCTCTGGGTTCTTTTTGCGGTTATCGGCATTTCTGGCATGATAATGCTCGTAATCTATATAATCGGAGCTAAGCTCCATGCGAAGTTTCTAACAGAATCGCTGAATGTATCAGTATTAGCAGCGCATTTACTCGATGCTTCTTCTTCTTATATCGGGATTGATTTTCTTGGTTACCACGGGAAGCATGTGATAGAAGGAATGATAGTGCAGTATACAGGCTCCGCAGTCGGGATGTTCCTACTCAAACTTGGAATACTCATGCCCGTGCTGTATCTACTGGATATTTGCTTTGACGAGCGAGAGATAGAGCTAAAGAATCTCGTTTTGTTGGCTCTTATTGTTATTGGTCTTGCTCCAGCAGTGAGAAATACGCTCAGGATGGTATTTTGGGTATAACATAGACCACAAGATTACACAGATTTTCACAAGAAAGCATAATATCCAACTAAAATTAATTATTGACACAGATTAACACAGAT
>JAYEJE010000077.1:0-2381 GCA_034660415.1 Methanobacteriota archaeon
GCTTTCGGCGAGGCGTCATTGTCCACATCGAATTTTAGAACTGCCGTCCATGCCTCACCCATCTCCAAATTACCCACATAATCGCTCTTCACATCGAAATCAAAAGGCACTTCCGCTTCCCCTGTTGCCCTTACACTAACAGATTCGGCCTTCTCTGAACCCACGTTCCTTATACCAACATGCAATATTACGCCCGTGTCACATGCACTTATGCTTGCAGGCTCCGAAGAGTAAGAAACAATCTCAAATTCCGGTTTCGGCTCCACCAATATCTCCAGCTCCCGCATCACTTCGTATTCTCGGCCACTCGTATCTTTATATTGTATCCGCAGCGGAATGCTATACACCTTCGCGTCTATATTTTCTGTAACGTCAACATGAAATATAGCCTCTTTCGAATCACCCGAGTTCAACCTGCCCATGTATGAACGGTCCGTGCCAGACCATGAAGGTTTAAACTCAGCTTTATTACAAATCAATTTTGCTTCGACATCCTTCGTTGCTGCTTCTCCACTGTTTTCTATAAACGCTGTTATTTTAACATTCATATCTCCTGGTTTTACATCTGTGGGATCTGTGCAGACATCACCGATATTTAGCATTCCTTCCCCTATTACGCTGAAATACACTCCTAATTCCGCTGATCTAGCCGTTACATCAACATCTCCCTTTTTGGGATCAAAATGGTATTCTGTCCATAAACAGCTCACGGGAATGGGATAGATACCATTAGGTGCTTCTTCTTTCACGTGCATCGTGATTTCCACTTCTTTCGAGCACCATGAATTCAACGTATTTATGTTGACTACCTTAGGTCCCACGGGAGATATGATTTCTGTACCTTGAAACGATAACCGGATATCGCTCGCATCTCTGCCTCCATTGTTCTTCACCGTCAGAACGACTTTGCTTGTATCTCCAGGACTGAACTCGGTAGGATTTACATTTGTTATAGCAATAGAAGAGAAAGCTGCATCTACCGGTGGTGTAAGCGACAGTACAAGCGAAAAACCCATAAAAAACACCATGCCGAGAACGCATAGCGAAACAAACTTCCTCACTTTACTATTTTCACTCATTTCTCATCGCCGCCTTTATATCGCCACCTAGTTTCATTGAGATTCTTTTTGCCATTTCTTCCATCTCTTCCACATCCAAGTTCATCACATTTATATGGTCTATTATGTTGGAAAACAGAAGAACAGTAATGTTCAATTTCTTATATTCGTCTAGGAGTGCAAGGACATCTTCTCTAACTTTTTCAACCGTGATTTTATCGGAATTCTCAGACAGGAGCTTAATCATCGGTTTGATGTTATCCGCGAGAAATCGCTTCACTACGTCACCAAAACCTTCGGTTAATGAAGTATTAACAGAATAGCGGATCTCTCTTCCTTCCCTACTCACTTTAATCCTGGGTCCTAGTTTCAATTGCCTCAAACATCGGCTGATCAATCCCCTGCTATAGCCCATGCCTTCTTGTATCTCCCTCTGCGTTACGGGGCAGGACTTGAAAAGTAAGAAACCCCAGACACGCCCCACCGATTCCCCTAACCCCCATTGCTTCCCTATTTTTGCTAATGAATCCAACACTTCTTGCATCGCCTCTTCGCTCATCTTTTCTACACTCATTTTTAGTATTTACTAAAAAGTAAATCATAGTATTTAAATGGTTCAAGGCAAAAAAGTATGTTTATTTGAAGTTAACAGCGCTAAAAAACCACAAGATTTTTTCTTAATTCTCGTCATTTTTTGCCCAGTCTTCGAGTTTTGTTTGTTTCTCTTTGAGCATAGGCATTACTTGATCTTATTATACCAATACTTCTTCCCTTCAAGGAATTTACCAATCCCTTTTTTCTTAATCTTCCGGAGATTTTTCAGATGTGCATCTCCATGATTGGGCTTCAAGAAATCCAGCTTTTCGCATGTTTCAAACTCATCGCATTCCCAACAGCCTTCAATACCTTTCTTCTGGCTGCATTTTCGCATCTTACAGAACGGTGGACCGCCACCACCTCGACATGCGTTCTTGCATCGGAATCTTACCAGTGCGCCCAGTACCTCATAGCATTGCTCATAGTTTTCAAATACCTTGAAGAAAGATATGGTAGACAGGGATTCTGCGGTCTTATCAAATTTTGACTGTCTCAATTCTTTTCGAAGGTCCCTTGCTAAATCGGCGACCTTTTCCTTGTGAGAAAAGCAATCGCCGCAGTAAAGACCACAGTATGCAACCAGGTTCCTATCCTCTTCAATATCGCTCATCACTTCATCAATTATTTTTGTACATTTAAAAATTAGTATTTACTATTTTGCACAGCTATTGCACAGAATAGATTTGGCTATGAGATCGGAGAGACTGCTCATACACAATCGCGAAA
>JAYEJE010000078.1:0-2366 GCA_034660415.1 Methanobacteriota archaeon
CATCCTTTATGCCTGGGTAGACTTTGACCGGCGTGCAGAAATCACGCTCTATTAGTTCTATCATTCCTGCGGTCTTCAACTCACGCAACACATTGTTTATCCGCGGAACGGATATTTGAACGGCACTGCTCAATATGTCCAGGTCCATCCACCTATTTAAGGACGCATTAAAATACGCATTTTTATATATCTTCTCCGCATCATGGCGATATTTTAGCGATCCGAAATCAGCATGCTGCACACTCACCACTGCACGTTTAAAAATCTTGAAATACGTTTTTAGCGCGCCCAACCGCTCAAGATTATGCAAAATCAATCTAATGGGGACTTCGTCCAGCGTCAACTCGTTTGCTAGCCGCTTCACATTCACAAAAATCAAATCGCCCTCTCCTTGTGTCAACAGATCGAGCACCGCTTCAATTTGCTCCGCAGATGGCGTATTGCGCTGAATCAACTTCCGTAACTGTATTTCATCGCCTTTTGAGTATAGCAAGATGCAATTAGAGATATTCTGGTCTCTTCCTGCACGACCTACCTCTTGATAATAGTTCTCAATAGATTTCGGCAAATTATAATGTATTATCGCCCTTATGTCCTCTTTGTCAATACCCATACCAAAGGCATTGGTGGCGACTACGATTCGTGTTCGCCCGTTTATAAAATCGTTCTGTATCCTTTTCCGCTCTTCACTATCCCTTATCTGACCGTGATAATACGATGCACTCAATCCAGAATCGGCCAAATATGTGGCTAGCCATTCCGCGGTTTTTGTGAAATTAACGTAAACGATAGTGGAGCCTTTGAGTTGTCCTAAAAGTCGTTTCAAACTCAATTCTTTTCTATTATTGTTTTTCATAGGAACAACGGAAAATAGCAGGTTCTTTCGGTCAAAACTGTCTTTAAAGACGTCACACTCGATGCCCAATTGCTTTTGTATGTCCTTTTCAACTGTTTTTGTGGCTGTAGCGGTCAATCCGAGTACGGGTGGTGGTGGATTGTGTAAATCAGCGATCACCTGCTGCAGCCGTAAATAATCCGGTCTGAAGTTATGTCCCCAGACGGAAATGCAATGCACCTCGTCTATCGCTATTAAACTGATATTGCATGTCTTCAATATACTCATCAGTTTATTATCTACGAATGTTTCCGGAGCGACATAGAGCATCTTCAATTTCGATTCTTTTAAAAGTTCGTGTATCCGTTCCTTCGTGGCTTGATCTAGCATGGAATTGATATATGCAGCTTCAAAGATGCCGTGCTTCTTTAGATTGTCTACCTGGTCCTTCATCAATGCGATTAATGGACTTACGACCACTGTTAAACCGTCAAATATCAATGCGGGTATTTGAAAACAGATGGATTTACCAACTCCCGTGGGTAAAATAGCTAAAGTGTTCTTTTGGGCTAATACGTTACTAATTATTTCTTCTTGGCGTGAGCGGAAAGTGTGGTGATTGAACACGCAGTTCAAAATAGTTAGTGGGTCTTGTGCTCGTGAGGAGTTAGTGCTCATTTTTCTTTATTTTAATTTTAATATATTGTATTGCTGTTAACTTAGAGCGTTTTCTATCATTTAACTTTTCGCTTTGTACTATGAGCTTTAGCATTTCCGGCCACGTCTTTCATTCATGTTTTAATTAATCATGAGAGCATACTTTCACCCCCCTAAGGAGTCTTACATATCCACCAAAGAAGAGATGTTTCTCAAAATGGTTGAATCCCTCGTCGGCCAATATTTGTTGCCAATCTTTTTCAATAAAATCAAATGCATAAGGGCATTCTATGAGCTTGAAAAGGATCTTTAAATAGGAAGGCATTTCCTTTAGTGAAAACTCGTTGTAATCCAAGATGAGAAATTCACCATGCTTTTTTAATGCCTTAAAGGCATTTCTGATGATTTGTCTTCTGATCTCCTGCGGGAATCCATGCAATACAAAAGAGATAAAAGCCTTGTCAAACTCATCTTCATAGGGCAACGGTTTATCAATCCTTTGATTGATAATTTTAGCATTGATTAAACCGGCACACTTCCTTTTAAACTGGGCGATCATCGCGTTAGAAATATCCAGTCCTATCAACTCTCCTTTTGTAGAGAGATACGTCATCATCAAGCATGCATTCCTACCCGTGCCCGCACCTAAATCAATAATCCTATCGTTAGATTTGATACGCATTAACCGAATCGCTTTTTGTATGAGCGAGGAATATACACCAAATGTTACAAAGTCTAATAATACATCCCACATTCCGCACATTTTGATATAACGTATGTACAAATTTAAATTTATGGGAAATAGCGAGGTGTAGAAAGATAACTTTAAATAGGTGCTTTTTCTTATCGAAGCATGTGAGTATTAATGTATCCA
>JAYEJE010000079.1:0-2359 GCA_034660415.1 Methanobacteriota archaeon
ATTGTGTGGAGGACAACATGAATAAGCGAACACCTTTATTGATTCTTGCTTTGGTTTTAGTATCTGTGGTTATTGCTTTTGTCTGCTTAGATTTTAATGAATTACGATCAGAAACAACTGGAGATATCAAAAGTGCATCTCTTGTGAGGGGGCCAGTGGGAATCAATTTAACTGACAGGTTTTATGTCTTTATTGTAAGTGCAGATGGTGAAGTGGATTTAATCAAGGAATTGAATAAAACACTGATTTCAATGCTTAATGAGCTCGGGGCCGAGTGTATAGGTACGGGAATAGTGCAAGATGACGAACTCAAGGATAGGTACGATGCGCAGGTACTTGTAGTTGATCTTTCCGAGCGGGATATATCGTATACACCATTTTACGCCACTGCAAATTTGACGGCTTTCTCATTCTATTCCTCAAATGGCAACATTTCATGGCGTACTAAAGAAGATCCTGTTGTCATGATCATGGCGGAATCGGAAGAGGGCTTGTGGATGCGGAGCAAGATAAATAAGATTGATAGCACAAGGGGGATTATCTCGCTTAATGCGTACGAAAAGCATTTGGCTGATGAAATAGCAGAAGTCGTTATTAATGAATTGGAAACGCGCAAAAATATCGAGTGACGAAGATGCTGCGCCGTGAGGTTAAATCGCAGATTAAGAAGGGAACGATTGCTCGCCCCTTCTCATCTCAGAACGGTACATGAAGAGAAAGTTTCTCTTCATACCGCTCAAGCATTTCATGACCCTTTCTGTAAAGAAAGCATCTATATACCTCATAAAATTCACCTTGTGAGGATTACAACGTCTCTTATCGATTTCTCCACGCTTATTTATGTGATACCTAGATGCGATAGCTTTTTCCATCCCATCTAGAGACATATTCGCCAATATTGGAGATATGATTGCACCTTGTGGTGTTCCTGACTTGGTATGATTCAGATGATGATTGTATAGTATACGTATCCTGCCTTAAGAAACTACTTTAAGTCAGCACCCTTTCGAGCTAGCGCAAATTTTGAACCCCTATACACCTCATTACAAGATGTCATTCACTTTTTACCGATCCCTCTACTCTCTATGCCATCGTTTACCCTTGCGAGGTCCCTACCCAGCGATTACGGGAGCATATAGGGCTTACCAAGTTCTACATCGCAGATAAGTATGAACGCCTTAGAAGCCATCTGTGAGCCGAGAACCGTTTGTCCATCCCCCATAACGTCCCAGCAGCCGTTATGGTCTGATTCCACACCTTTTGGTCTAAGCGTAACAGTCCGTTTTCGCTTATTATAAGTGACGACTCTTACAATGGTTCGCTTTACGCTCTTCATGGTGTTTTTTTTTATCCTTGCAGTTGGTCTAAACCGGACTTTTAGATTTTCCACGTTGTTCCGCGGGCTTACTACGTGGGCGTTGCCATCCGCGCATTCCGCGGTAGGATTACCCCGAATGGCGGGGGTAGCCAGTTAGGCAATCTGTGATGCAACTTCTTGTCAACAAGCTGGAAAATTCGACAGTGCCTAAACCCTAACCACTTCTCACGTCGTAAACCGCTTATATATCCTCGTTATTTTAGCCGGCAGTTTCAGAACATCATCTATCACAACCCATCTGCTATCGGCATACATTCGCGGCAAATACTCCGCTGCCTCACGATCAACAGTAATACAAAACGACTTGACCCCATATCGTTGCGCCTCTTTCAATGCCATTCTCGTATCTTCAATCGCGTAATTGCCATAATAATTCCGGTCTAACGGCTTACCGTCACTCAACAGAATAAGCATCCTTGTCCGCTCCTCTCTTCTTCTTAATTTCGTTGTGGTGTGTCTGATAGCAGGTGCAATTCTGGTAGATTGTTTATTCGTCATTGTAGATATTTTGCACTGCACTCGCAGGTCATAAGAGTCCTCAAAATCTTTGATTAAAAAAAAGACCACATTATCTCGCCCATACCCCGAGAACCCATAAATAGCAAAAGCATCGCCTAATTCCTTCAATGCTTCCGACATTAAAATCAAGGCTTCCTTTTCACACCGTATTGTTGAGCCTACCGTACTGCCACTCATATCAACGAGAAATGCAACCGCTATATCGCGTGTTCTGTTTTCGGTTCGTACATAGTTCCTCTCGGACGGTGAGAGCCTCAGTCGCTTATCAATAAAATATTGAACCGTTGCATCCAGATCAATATCATCGCCATCAAATTGCCCCCGTAATTTTACTACACCTTCTGGTCTGAGCATCTGGAATTCTCGCCTGATTATCTTTATCTGCCCCGCATACTTCTGGATTGTATCCTGATAGAATTCGTCTGACTCGCCCTCCAAAATCCGCTCTCTTATACGCGACCA
>JAYEJE010000080.1:0-2345 GCA_034660415.1 Methanobacteriota archaeon
TTATAAAGAAGGTTAATAACAAAAAAAAGAGAATGCCAGTGATCCTACCCAAGAAGGATGAAAGAAAGTGGATTCAATCAAATATTGGTGAGGAACGCATCAAGTTAATGTTGAAAACTTATGAGGAAAAAGATCTCGAAGCATATCCAGTAAGACGATTGATAACCAAGGGAGGAACAGACTCCAATGTACCAAAGGTGCTAGAGAAATATGATTATGACGGATTGAGAAGCCTAGATAAAGAAGAAAAGAATCAGAGAGATTTCAAACAAAGCACGCTGTTAAGAAGGACGTAAAATATGTGGAAATAAGAATAGATCTAAACCGGTATTCTTTCAGCTTTCTTACGAGAATCATTCATCACATAAAATTACTCAAATTCTTCTGCCTGTTGGAGGTGATTGACTTTTTATCTATTTCTGTCTGGGAAATATTATTATCTATGCCATACTTCTTCCCTAAAGCAGAGATTTTTTTAGAGAACTCCTTGAGATATGTACTGTCGTGTGGAACATGACCAAATTTGTAAGCATCTTTCTCATAAGGGTAAAGTTTTTCGTATTTCTCCACGAGAGAAGGAAGATACTCTTTCAGTGTGTCAAACCACTTTTTTCTCTGCGAACCGCTACCAGCAACTCTTAATGGGCTATAAATAATATATTGACAGCCATTTTTACTTGCCTCATCAAAAAGATGCTCGAGTTCCTGTTGGGTGTCTGAAATATAGGGAAGTACTGGCATCAGGTGAAGGCCTGTGGATATACCAGCTTTGGAAATTGTTTTCATGGCTTTTAGCCTGTTTCTTGGAGCGCATGTATAAGTCTCGAACATCCTGTGATGGGAAGGATTGAGGTCTGTTATTGAGAATGCTACATGAAGGAAGTTAGCTTTTTCATTTAGCTGTTTTAAAATATCAAGGTCCCTTAGAACCAGGTCCGATTTTGTTTGAATGAGAAGAGGCATTCGATACTCTAAAATCACCGTAAGAGCATTTCTTATGAGCTCTTCTTTGAGTTCAGCGCGCTCACAATCATAGCCATCTAGAAGTATAACGTCACGTTGTTTTTGCTCTGATATTTTATTTCTCACAAATTCTACGGTATTAATCTTGATCTTTACCTCATCTGAGTCTATCCACTCATTATGCAGTTCAAAACAATAAGCACATCTTTTTGGACAACCCATGTAAGGTGAAAGCCGATACCTGTATATCTTTGGGTACATTAATTTTTTTGGTAGAAATGCACCAGACTCTCTATAGGCTGATGGGGTACTGTATTGGGTATACGATACTTTTTTGTTCTCTTCACCAAGTTCATACGATATAGCTACCATTGGCTGGTTTTGAATGACCTCTTGTGTTATAGCTAAGTATTTGGTTTACTAAATATTTAAGTGATTGGTTATGTCTTTTCAGTATTACGTTCTGCAGGGACAGTATGGGCGTATTCGCTGAAGAGATATACCCAGAAAGCAACTACTGTCTCAACAACTTAATTTTGGAACAATTTAATAACCTCTAAATACCATGAACTCTCCATGGTGGGAGTAATAAAACTTAAAGAGGATGAGGTGAAGTTTCTCATAGATCTTGTGAAAAAGGGACAGAAAAGTGCAAGAGAGCTAACCAGAGCACGTATTCTGCTGCTGGCGAACCCAGCAAAAAGGGAGATACTGAAATCAACGTGACGGACATCGAACGCACTGGTAGGCGGATCGGAGACATGGAGACACTGACCCAAGAAGTCGTGGCATGGACCAAGAGGAGGAATGATCAAGAAAAGAATTACCTGTTGATTTTCATTCCCTACCCTTTTCCCGCGTACTTCGCCACAGTTCTTGGGTGTAGAAAATAATTTTTTCCGGACCCTTCACCCTCTCTCGCTCGCTCTATCTCTACGCCCCCGCCATGCTTATCGCACCTTGCTCGCATATGTCTACGCAAATCTCACACTCGGTACACTCCTCAGCATTTACTACTGCGTGTTGTTCTCTTCCATGTGGTGCAGTGCCTGGGTCATCCTCAACCAGACTTATACACTCCACTGGACATTCCTCTACACACATACTCATTCCTTTCTCTCTCCTTCCCTTACAGCCGTCACACTTCTCCAAATCCACTACTGCTGGCATTTTTTCCTTATCCCTCTCCTTTACTTATTTGTTCTTCTTCGTCATATATAAAAATTGCTATTTCTTCCTGCTATTAAACAATTAAAGCATGTCCTCTCTTTTCCTCCATTGTAAGCCAGAAAACTTTTTTTCTGTATTCCACTTTCTTTATTTTTACGCTTTCCTCAAACCTCGTTAAGCTGTCGCGAGCACCTCTTTCCTCTACCTCAAAT
>JAYEJE010000081.1:0-2339 GCA_034660415.1 Methanobacteriota archaeon
ATTGGTCCATTGTATCTTCTAAGATGTCAACTACTTCTTTAAGCACCACTCTTTCAAGGAACTCATCAGGTTCTTTTAGGGGTGAGGTCATAAGTATTCGCAGCCATTTCCGGTTTATTTTGTCTGCCTTCTCTTCCCCCTCTCGGCTATGGTCGTAAATCAGTTCCTGTACTATTTGATGAACAACCGAATCAGCCTCATCTTCCAGCGTATTAAGCTCCTGACTGATGTGCGGGAGTTTTGAGTGATCTTCTTTCAAGTACACCAATAGCTCCGCTGCTTCTACCGCCTTCTCCGCAAGGTTATCAAAAAGGCTGAAGAATTTCTTCTCCCTCAGTAACGATAAGTTCTTTTCATACATCATCTTGCTATTTTTCTGTTTTGCTAAGACACATAAAAAGTTTATATATATACTTCACTAATTCTATAAATATTGAGCATATATATACCCGATTCTAAAATACATAACACAATCAAAATATATATAGCCGATGGATGATGAAAAGATGAAAGTAGGTGTGAAATTATCAATCTTAGGTAGCAATTCCGTAGGAAAAGCAGTAGGTAAGGTATTCGAGAGATACCGGATTGATGTGATATTCTATGATAGAGATCGCACGGTGTTAAATGCACTCGCTGCGGAGGGCTATCGAGTTTCTTCTGATCTCGCGGACGCGATAAAACGCAGTAATATCTCGTTTATTTGTGTGTTGCCTACGGTAAGAACTGGTGGATTCGACTCTTCGGATGTGGAAGAGGTTTATTCAAGAATAATAGAGATTTCTAAAGAAGAATACCACTTAATCGTGTTTAAGAGCGTGGTATCGCCAAAATTCTTGGAGATATTGCTTGCAGGACATAGGGATAACAACTCGAATTATGGTATTTGTATGAATCCTGCGTTTATCTGTAGCGAGTTCATGCGTGTTCGGTTAAGTAACCCATCGCTCCATCAACCTCTCCCTTTTATACTACTCCGCATCTGTTTTTTGTAACTTTTATATAATACCACTGTATTATTGTAGTATATGAGAAAAGATGAAACATTTCAAAGGGTTAAGATATCAGTGACAGAATATGACCAACTTAAACGGGCGGAGCGGAAAGTCAAGTCTGCGAAAGTGCTGAAACGCATTCAAGCGTTTAAACTCATGTATTGTGGTTGGAAATACTCAGATATTGCCAAGTTCTTGTTGGTTACGAACAATACCATCACCAATTGGATAAATCTTTATAAGGGGGGTGGACTCGAGTCTTTACTTGGTCTTCATTACATGGGCGGACAAGCACAGTTAAGTGAAGAGCAGTTATTGGAACTTAAAAGCGAAGCAAACAAAGGTTCATTCACTATTGCAAAAGATGTAAAGCACTACATCAAACAGAACTTTGGTATTGAGTATAACTTGAGCCATGTACAGCTCATGTCTAAAAAAAACTTCAATTATCCTTTAAGAAAACCCGATTAATTCCTGGTAAGGCTCCAAGCGAGGCAGAACAGAGAGCTTTCATCCAACAAATAGAGAAATACGCTAAACAAGAAAATACGATTCTGCTCTTCTTTGATCCTTGTCATCTCCTTCACAATGTGGTAAATGCAAGAATGTGGCAGCCAAGGGGGAAAAAAGGCACAATCACAATAAAAAGCAATACTGGAAGGAAAAGAATTACCATACTCGGAGCACTCAACATTGGAGATCTCTCTATCACCAAAACACTAACCGAAGAGACATGCAACGCTGAACGCATTATTGAGTTCCTCCAAAAAGTAAAAGAAGCATATCCTGATATGAATATAGTTATTGTGTTGGATAATGCAAGGTACAATTATGCGAAAGCTACAAGAACTTTTGCAGAAGAAAACAAGATCTTACTACTTTTCTTACCCCCTTACGCCCCGAACCTTAATATTATCGAACGATTGTGGAAATTTTCCAAGAAATATTTAGTTAATAACACTTATCACAAAGAATTCAGTAAATTCTTCGATGCAACGGAGCGTTTCTTCAACAATTTGGACGAACATCATCAAGAACTAACTAGCCTATTGACACAAAAGTTCCAAATTATACATGCGGAGTAGTATAAAATGTGTCAACAGTTGGGATGTCAACCTCTTATCCGAACACGCATGAATGGTAGCCATAAGCCAAATTGATAGCTACAATGAATATGTGAGAGCCTATTTTGATTGGAATAAGGATTTGGATTTTGATGATCCGGGAGAATCTTTCGATGTAGGTCATTGCTCATCAAGTGGCTGTATTGTTTCTGCCAATATTAACATTTCCAGTACTGCCGCCTTGGGAAGCACCAGGATGAGGATAGTTCAGAGCTATGCT
>JAYEJE010000082.1:0-12166 GCA_034660415.1 Methanobacteriota archaeon
CGATTATAGCCGCATCCAAGCACAGCATCAGGATTAAATCCGAAGTAGACACCAATAAAATACTCCCGAATAGATAGCCAAACAGGTCCGGCGTAAATTCCGGTGTCAATCCGATGAGTATAATGCCGAGAGCCATACCCATCGCCCATAAAATGCCTATCGCGGTATCTTCTGGTATTTTCGTCCTCCGCCCGATAATGCCCATGCTCAGTGCAGATGCGATGCTAAACGGAATAACACCTAGGATAGGGTCCACACCCAGGAAATAGCCCAGACCAACACCACCAAAGGCCGCATGTGCTATTCCTCCACTGATGAATACAATCCTCTTTACCACAACGTAGACGCCGACAATACCACATGCAATACTGGCTAATAACGCCGCTATAAGTGCGTTTCTCATGAATTCATACTCTAAAATCTCTATCATCTATCTATCTTTACTCCGAATATAATAGAATAAGTATTCTTGTGCATAGCCTGCGAACTTACCATAATGCCGTCTGGCAAAAGAGCTCAGTTCCGTGTATTCAGAAACCGTGAGCGACTTCTCCGTACCATCTTTAGTTCTTGGAATTGCCGCTCCTCTTATTTGATATATCACACGCCTAATCCAAACATCAATAGGGAAAGCCTCTAATTTATCAAATGCAAATAAAGAAACGCAATCAGCAACTTTTGGACCCACTCCGGGCAATGAACGCAACTCATCCCTGAGCTCGAGATAATCAGAATTTCTCAGCTCCTCCAGCAGATTCGGATTGCTCTCGACTTGCTTTGCTATCTCCGATAGATATTGCGCTCTGTATCCCACGTTACACCGCTTAATCTCGTTTACACTTGCCTTTGCAAGCTTCTTCACTTTGGGAAAGGAGAAGAAAGCGTTGCCATTAACTACAATCTCATCACCAAACTTTTCGGAAAGGTTCCGGAGCATATTTTCGATAACGGCAATACTGGCATTTGTCGCACAGATATAAGAAATCAGACAGCCCCAGACGCTCTGTCGGACAATCCTCAACCCGTTGAACTGTCGAATCGCTTCATTTATCGTCACATCCTTATTTATTGTCTGAAGTATGTTACTGAGGTCATCATCAAGACGAAAGTAACTCTTTATAAACGCCTCCCCCACATCTTTGGGATATGCTGTGAAATGCAGTTCGTCACCTTCCTGTCTTACTTTTAGGATACTTCCATCTACCATCCCATACCACCACCCATTTGCTTTCCCCCATCGAAATACCTGACCGCAACTTAGCGTGTGATCCAAATTGAAATGGCTCTTGAGTTTCATCTACCTATGCTCCTTCAACACTCTATGAGGCACGCCATGCGCTATTATCTCTACGGGACAGAGATAAGACTCTTCCAGGTCTTCTGCCGTTAACTCTTTTGAGTCGTGATAAAAAAGCCTGCGGTTAAGACATGCGATTTTATCAACATAAATAGAAACAGCACTGATGTCATGGGATACTAAAACAATCGCCATTTGCTGCCTCAGTTTCTCAAAGAGTTCATAAAGCTCGGTCTGCATATGCGAATCAACACTTGCCATCGGCTCGTCCAATATAAGCATTTTCGGCTCGGTTACCAGTGCACGCGCGATAAAAACACGCTGCTGCTGCCCGCCAGAAAGTTGCCCTATTTGAGAATCGCGATAATCGTGCATTTCCACGGTCTCCAGCGCTTCATAAGCTAGCTTCTTATCCTCTTCACTATATCTTCTGAAACGTTTCATCTGTCCCACACGCCCCATTAGCACTACATCCAGGACATTTATCGGGAAATCACGATCGAAAAGGCTGTACTGGGGCACATAGCCAACGAATTTACGGCCTTTCTCTGCCGTATGTCCAAAAACAGTGATTTCACCACGACTCGGCTTCAGTAAGCCAAGAATGAGTTTAAGGAGGCATGTTTTTCCGCCGCCATTGGGTCCTATTATACCCAGGAAATCACGATCTTTTATTGATAGGTTTATCCCTTCCAACACAGGCATATTGTCAAAATATAACCATACATCTTCCAGTTTTACTATTTCCCTTCTTTGCATCATTATTATTTATTCCATCTCCAGAGATAGTGCCTCAACTGTGCTTCGCATATTGGCGGTATAATCAAGAGGAAGCGGGTCTATAAAAACGGTTTGCCCGTCAATCGCATGTGCAATCACTTCTGCATCATTGGTCGCAAATTGCGGCGCCACATAGACATAAGACAGATTATATTGTCGCGCTAGATCAATGCAATTCCGGATGACTTTAGGAGTTGGCGCTTTTCCTTTATGCTCAATTGCAATTTGCGTCAGATTGTATTCCAACGCAAAATACCCAAATGATGGATGGTAGCACATAAAGACACGAGTGTTAGTAAAACTGTCAAGTCGCTCGTGGATGTATGCGTCAATGTCATCGAGTTTTTGCAGATATTTGTCGCGGTTTGCAGTATACTCTGCTTCGTGCTCATGATCAATCTCAATGAGCCCATCGCAGATATTCTCCACCATAACTTTTGCATTGAGTGGTGAATTCCAAATATGTGGATCTTTTCCCATCTTCAAGATACCGTTAGCGCAATCAACAACTTGCATATTGGGATTGACAGCCATGATTTTGTCCATCCATGCATTCTCAAATTCCACTCCTGAACCAACCTTGAAGTACATCTTCGCCTTGCTTACCGCCCTTAACTGACTAGGCATTGGCTCATATGTGTGGGGACTAGCTCCCGGTGGCACCATTACCGTCACAGCCACGTTGTCCGCACCGATCTCTTCTACAAAATCCGCTTGTGGTACTATGGTTACTATAACCCCTATCTGTTCGTCTTCCGCTCTCTCACCCCCAGGGGCTATGCATGCGATTACGCAGGCAACGGCTATCAAGCAGCCTATTACGATCCATCTCCTCTTATCCATCTTTCCGCATTACCTTTCCAAAAATAGCCATAAAAATAAAAAATGATCAATATGACTTAATAATATTTGCTCATTCACTCCCAGAAAGTGGAAGATACGGTAACAGCGATAAAACATGAGTTTGAGGATATTATAAGTACACAGATACATAACCACTTACGAGAGGACAAATGCATCGAAGTATTCATATTAGAGGGAGACGCAGCTCGAATAAAGGATTTGGTTAGGCTTTTCCTGACAACCAGAAAAATGGATTATGTCAAGTTGATCGTGGCATAACTTGGACTTTGATATAAAAGGCTAGGTGTTATAGTAATGACATAATAAATTGCTTACGACTTGCAATCTCGTTATTTCTGCCTTTTCAGTTTTTCTGCCATATATTTTCTCGCGAGAGCTTCCATCAATTTCCCTTTCTTCTTCGCTTTCGTGTGACCACCCTCTGCCATCATGACATCCACTCTTATTTGCACATCTAATTACCGTTAATCCGCTTACTACACGTGAACATACTCAGTAGGGTCTTCTACACCCGCATCTTTGAAGCCTCTACGCCGATGTTGACATGACTCGCAAATACCACAATGCTTCTTCTCACCGAGATAACATGAATAAGACAATTGTAAAGGTGCTTTTACATCTACCCCTTTCTTTATTATCGCCGGTTTAAGCAAATCCACTAAAGGCGCTTTTACCGTTGGCGGCCGACAATAAGAAGCTACCGCTTTCTCCAATACCGCATTATACCTGTCAACAAATTCCTTCTCATTATCGGGATATGACCTCGCCTCTTCGGCATTGAACCCGACGAAGATAGCATCTGCGGAAATAACTTCCGCAAAAGCACTCGCATTCGCTAAAAGAATTATATTCCGGCATGGTACCCAAGTAGATGGTGTCTCTTTCTCTTCATCCAAATTCACCTCTTTACCTACCGGAACACTTCTCGCTTTGTCAGTCAATGAAGACCCACCAAGCTCCTTCAAAAATGGTAGTTCCGCGAACTTTAACTCCTTCGCATTTAAATATGATGCTATTTCTTCTACCACTTCTTTTTCCCGCGCCTCCGCTCTCTGTCCGTAAGACGTATGGAAGAGGTGCAACTCGTAGCCTTCTTCTGAGGCTATTGTAGCAGTAACTGTGGAGTCTATCCCGCCGGAACATACGCAAACAGCAATTTTGGTCATTTTGGGTGGTTTGCAATTAGATTATGTTATTAAAAAGGGTAGTACTATATATACCCGCACACCCCACCATTTCCACTGGAATTGCCATTCTTATATGTCGTAAGGGTCCAGTATAATATTTAGGAATACAATCCCATTGTTAGCTATAAAAGTATATGACAAAAACACAAATCCCCTACGGCTCGAAGCTGATAGAGATCGACATAGAAGGAGAACTATTAGACTCTATCGACAAAAGTGCTGGAAAAAATAAGAGCTATGATGTAATAAAACGCGCACTTCAAAATCCTATCGGCACAAAAAAGCTGAAAGAGATACTAAAAAGCAAAAAAGATGCGGCGATTGTAATTGTCGTGGACGACCACACGAGGGATGCACCTACCGAGAAGATGCTTGATGCCTTAATTGAAGAGATTGGGCATACAGACCAGATCACCGTGCTCGTGGCTTGCGGTACACACCCCCCACCAACAGAGGAAGATTTAAAAAGTATACTTGGTAGACATCTCTCTCGCTTTGATGTGGAGATCCATAATTGCGATGCGCAAGATCTGGTATACACAGGTACGACAAGTAGAGGGACGCCAGTGAGTTTAAACCAGACTTATATGGACGCGGATATAAAAATTCTAACAGGCGATATAACTCTGCATTATTATGCTGGATTTGGAGGCGGAAGAAAGAGCATACTCCCTGGTATATCTTCACGCGAGTCGATAAAAAGGAACCATGCTCTCCTTGTTGATGAACACGCTAAAATAGCTAATACTGAAAATAATCCGGTGCATTTAGACATGTGTGAAGCAGCGTCATATGCTCCACCTGATTTTGTGCTAAATGCAGTCGTCGATGCATCGGGAAATTTGATAGAAGCTTACGCAGGAGAGTTAAATGCAGTGTTTCTTAAAGGTGTTGATGCGGCTAAGGACCTGTACCTACGTAAAACCACTAATTTATTCGACGTACTTTTGGTTAGTGCTGGTGGATTCCCAAAAGATAGGAACCTGTACCAAGCCACAAAAGCTATCGAAAATTGCTTCCGTGTAATAGTCCCGGGCGGGAAACTGATTTTAGTAGCAGAAAGCCGCGAGGGAATTGGGGACCCTTATTTCGAAGAGTGGATGAATAAATATGCAAGCTATGAAGAAGTAGAAGAGGCAATAAAAACGAACTTTGTGCTTGGAGGACATAAAGCATATTATATAAGAAGAGTAATGAAGTACTTGCGACTGTCTCTTGTTTCAAATCTCGATACACAGACGATAAAGGGATGGGGAATAAATGCCT
Source organism: Methanobacteriota archaeon (assembly GCA_034660415.1). GTDB lineage: Archaea > Halobacteriota > Syntropharchaeia > Alkanophagales > Methanospirareceae > Methanophaga. Next base: position 5,395 of record JAYEJE010000082.1, read on the forward strand.
ATAAGTCTGTATTGGATGCAGTTAAAGAAGAAATAAATATAAATGATAAGATTAAAGTGGGTATAGTCAAAGATGGCAAGGATACTTTAATAGTTCCTGCACTATAAGAAGGAGTAAGTAGCATGGTTAATCTAGCAAAACAGAAGAGGATAGCAGCAAAGGTGATGAAGGTTGGACTAGGGCGAGTATGGATCGACCCAGAAGCAACAGGGGATGTAGCTGAGGCTATTACGCGGGAAGATATTCGAGGCTTAGTAGAAGAAGGCCTCATAAAAAAGAAGCAGAAGAAGGGTGTTAGTAAAGGTAGAGCAAGGGAAGTAGCAATCAAAAAACTTCTTGGTCGCAGAAAAGGCCATGGTTCCAGGAAAGGTGCAAAAGGAGCGAGAAGAGGAAAGAAGAAAGTGTGGATAACAAAAATAAGGGCTTTACGAAGACAATTAAAAGAGCTTCGGGATGAAGGCAAGATAGACAAAACAACGTATCGTAGGTTATATCTTAAAGCTAAAGGAGGCGAATTCAAAAGTATAGCTCACTTAAATGAATTCATAAAAGTGTAATGCGTAGAAGTAAAATTATATTAACGAAGTTTAATGTAAAAAGGGAAAGATAAAAGATGGCAAAAGGTCCAACATATCGGGTTCCGTTTCGAAGGAGGCGGGAGGGTAAAACAGACTATCGGAGAAGATTGAAGTTGTTATTTAGTAGAAAGCCACGTGTTGTAGTAAGAAAGAGTAATAAGCATATCAAGATGCAATTGGTATTGTTTGATCAAGTAGGTGATAAAACTTTTGTCTCTTCTACATCTTCAGAACTAAGGAGATTTGGCTATGAAGGTGGAACCGGTAACATACCTGCAGCGTATCTTACCGGACTGTTATTTGGTAAGAAAGCTAAAGAAGCAGGTTTTGATGTGGCCATCCTTGATACAGGGCTACAAACACCTAACCATAGTTCTAAGGAATATGCAGCTTTAAAAGGAGTTGTTAATTCCGGGATGGAGATACCACACGATCCCGCAGTTTTCCCGCCGGATGAACGTGTTAGAGGAGAACATATAGCTAATTTTAAACAAAATACTTCTATCGTAGATAATTTTGAAGCGGTGAAAAAAGGGATATTAGCTGAGAGCGGAGAAGATAATTAAAAGGAAAAAGACAAGAGAAGATGGGTAGAGAACAAAAAAGAGGATCTAGAAAAGAGTCCTGGAAAACGGAAGAAAAGTGGACGCCAGTAACAAGGCTGGGCGTATTAGTGCAAAATGGAGAAATAAGAAGTATAGAAGAAGCTCTCAAATCTAGGTATCCTTTGAAAGAGTACCAAATTGTCGATGCTCTACTTCCGGATCTTAGTGAAGAGGTCTTGGATATAAATCTTGTACAAAGGATGACTGATTCGGGAAGACGAGTGAAGTTTAGAATTTGCGTAATAGTAGGAGATAAAGAGGGCTATCTGGGCATAGGCCTGGGTAAAGATGCTCTTGTCCGCAGCGGTATTGAGAAGGCGGTAAGAGTTGCAAAGACTAATATCACTTATATTGAGCGTGGATGTGGTTCTTGGGAATGTGGCTGTAAAGATAAGCATTCGATCCCATTTAAGGTTATTGGTAAATCAGGTAGTGTAGAAATAACGTTAAAACCTGCGCCAAAGGGTATCGGTCTCGCGGCTGGAGATGTACCTAAGCGCGTCTCAGAGTTTGCTGGTGTCAACGATATATGGGCCAAAACAAGAGGTAAGACAAGAACCACATTTAACCTTGCTATGGCGACATATAACGCTTTGAGGAGTACGGCATTAGTAAAAACAATGAATTAATTTTTGGATGGAGGAATAAAAATGCAAGCAATAGTAAAGCTTAGAGGAAAAGTAGGTGTAAGGCCAGAGATAGAGTATACGTTGAATCTTTTACGGTTACACCGGGTAAACCACTGTGTAGCAGTTGATGATAACATCTATTACAAAGGGATGATACAGAAGGTAAAAGATTACGTAGCTTGGGGTGAGATTTCAGAGGATATGCTAGAGCTCTTATTGGAAGGAAGAGGCAGGTTAGAAGGAGGAAAGAGATTAACAGAAGAGTACTTAAAGGAGAATACACCTTTTAACACGATAAAAGAACTAGCTCATACATTGTACGAAGGTAAAGTGAACATGAAAGACTTAAAGGAATACCAAATCAAACCGGTTTTCCGGCTTCACCCGCCAAGAAAAGGCCATAAAGGCATAAAACGGAGCGTTAAGCAAGGTGGAGAACTAGGGTATCACGGCGATAAAATAAATGAGTTGCTATATAAGATGCGGTGAAAGATAATCTTTAATATTAACCGTTGATTAGATTCCATAATTGAATCTAATCTTAAAATGATGACCGTGAAGAAAGAGCCTTGGAAAGAATGGAAACATATTACCAAGCTTGACCCCGACAAACAAATCACAGAAGCAGCGTTAGAGACTATCGTAGAAAGTGGAACAGATGCTATAATGATTTCTGGCACTCAAAACATTAACGCTAAAAATGTGGTACAATTGACAACTCTTCTTAAAGAATATAAAATACCGAAAATATTAGAACCTGCAACTCCTGACGCGGTCGTCTATAGAGACATAGATTATATCTTCGTGCCTTTAGTACTTAATTCCATGGATTTGGAGTGGATTATAGGAAAGCATGTAAAATGGATAAAAACCCACAAGATAAATTGGGATAGAGTTATCCCAGAAGGGTATATCGTTTTGAATCCGGAATCTGCAGTAGCGAAACTGACTAAATCTGTTACCAACTTAACCACTGAAGAAGTCAAAGCTTACGCAGAATATGCAGAGAAATATCTTCGTCTTCCTATCATATATATAGAATATAGTGGGACATATGGGGACTCAAAACTCGTAAAGGATTTGAGTGAATTATTAAGCGAAGCATCACTATTCTACGGTGGTGGAATAGACACAAAGGAGAGGGCTACCGAAATGAGGAGCTACGCAGATGTTATCATAGTGGGAAATGTGGTGTATACAAACAAGGAGAAATTTCTTGCTACTGTTCCCAATCTATGATTAAGATTGCAAAAAGCTAAAAAGTCAGTTGGAATGGAAATGGTGGGGTGTGTGGCTTGTCAAAACAAAGCCCCTGTTACAGCTTCTGATTTTATCTCCAGCAAATACCCTGTATAAAGTGATTTTTTTATCTCACAAATCTCTGACAGTTTCTTCTTCCCTATCTCTATCTCTTTTATCTTCTCTATGTCCTCCTCTTCCATCTTTACTCGTAAACCATCCAGTTGTATAACATTAGGCAATTCCTCTCCCGTTTTAGGCAGGATAGTCTTCTCTACCATATCTTTTATGAACAAAGGAGAAGCAGCTATTGGGTCCTCCTCTATATCTAACCTCTTCTCAGCTAAAGCTCTTTCTAACTCTGAAGCCATATCATATAACCGATCTATTTCGTCTTTACTTCTCATTCTAGCAGTCTTCCGCCCTACACCACCTACATAGTGCTCCAATTCCATGTCTTGTGGACCTCCTACTATTATATAAGGTATGTCAATGCTTTTGCATAATTTCACTTTCTCTTCTATGCACTCTCCAAAAGTACCAAAAATAAACACTGCCGCATCAAATTCCTCTATTATCTTCTTCTCTTGCGTTGTCATCTGGGCTATCCTCCTTCCAACGCCCCGGGCCAGTCCCATCATATTAGTGATCGCACCACTTCTACGCAGAAATTCTGCTATATCACACATTGGATCGACAGCGTGATGCTTTCCAAGAGAAGGAACAACTATTATTATCTCCGTTCCAGCCAGAGGCAACTCCTTGAACTTCCCACCGAGTTCCTTTATCTTATTCCTTATTTCTCGCTCATCCTCTTCGGGGAATGCTAAATGCATCATAGTCTCGGTCTGCATAACAGATTCTTGCAATATAAACCCGCCTAAATCCCCTACTAACTCTTTCAACTCGTAAAACTTATACACTCCCCCTTCAAACATCATTATCTTATACATACTCTCTCACCATCTCTCCCACTTTATTCTTCAGTTCTTCACCTATCGGATTTTCTGAAGCTATAATAACAACGGAATTGGTAGAACGCATAGGCGACCGAACTCTTGCACCTTCTGGTAATATAGTATCTAAAGCATACAAGATTCGTGTTACTAAATCATCCTTCGGATCATAAAGTACCAAATCTAAGAGTTCCTTTATTTCATTATCCTCTAATTTTAACAATAGCTCCAATCTGCCTACTTGCTCAACTTTCTCTCCGTACTTATCCCAAAGTAAGGCGAGTAATTTAGGCGCATATCTCTCTGTTGTAATCATTAACTTTTTTTCTTCCCGGAGTGTTACGTCCCATACCCTAACAGGTCTTGACACACGCCCTATCTTAACAGCGATAATAAAAACGAACTCCTTCGGGTTGCAATGCATATATACGTGGTCTATATTACTTCTTAGCTCGGCATCTCGAAAAGTATCCTGACAGATCTTCGTGTATGATCCAATTGCAAAATCACTCACCCCTTCTACTTTTACCTCCATCTCAATCACCTTCTCCCTTGTTGCCCCTATCTTATAAAAGAAACATAAATTTAGTAACTTATATATTCCGTTTTTGTTTTTTTATCCTCTGGCCCGAGACGCACCCACTGCCTTGGGAGCCACCTATAGGATTTCCAGGGCTTCCAAATTGGTGCATACATCTTCCAAGAACCGCGGCACCCCTCCCAAGTGCATCATCTGCGAATATCACCTCTTTGTCCATATCTCTACCAAACAGGTCACTCAACTTCTCCAGTATTAACTCTGGCTTCCTCCCAGTAATACCTGCCCTACCGGTGATTCCTATTTTCGTATCGGGTAATAATATCCCTTCCTCTTTTGCTATCCCCACTAACTCTTCAACGACACATGCCGCCACCTCGTCTATTACTGCCATCACATAGCCCATGCTCTCTTCACGATGTACATCTGCGCCTATCTCTGCTATCTTAGGCAGGTCTAAAAGGTTATCGCCAGCATCTACGCCTATCAGCGTGACACCACTTTTTCTTGCCGCATCCACATTTACCGGGGACCCACCAAAAAGCGTTCCAGCATTAATTTTCTCTATTCTCAAATGTCTCATGACAGCTTCTACATAACTATTCACCACGTCCTTCTTTATTTTTCGCTTTAACTTACCCTGTGGGCAATCAAGTACAGACGGGTATTTCTCGCTTACAATATGTGAAATAAAAGCATCGGGGATTGCCCCTGCCAGACCACAGAAACTACCTGTAACTTTTGAATACGGCACTTGGTCATCGGTCACACGACCCGCGAGAGTAGTGCCAAAATCCAATGATAGAACGGGATTTCGATAGTCGACATCAAGCCATTTCGCGGCTTCCTTAAGCCCCGCGGTTACAAGCTCGCCCTCCATCTCATTCGCTACTAAGGACTCGCCCGCAGGTGCTTCGTTACTGGTCACAGCGCCATCAAAATATGTCTTCTCCATCCGTGAAAATTTCCTTAGGTCGAGAGGGATGTCATTTACTGCCATAGGCGAGATCATCTTCCGCGGTGGGATTCCTGCAAGCATGCAGCCATTAGCTAGAGCTTTTATTACGCCCTGCATTTCATCTATGGACGAGAATCCCGCTGTTACTCCTGATGACCGTACAACGAAATGTAAATCAGGAATGCTTATTCCGGCAGCAGTTGTGCATTCTTGCAGCGTCTTAGCCACTAACTTTGCAATAGAATCTTCAGAAAGCTCGACCATCGTTATCGTATGACAAAATGCAGTGTCATGTGCTAATGCTTCTCGTGTCATCCGGACCGCTTTATCCAATATATATGTCTTCCCGCTTTTCAGGTCGGTGGCACTTAATATTGATTTCGTGGTGCTGTTGCCGAGCTCCACACTCGCAACGATGAAGATGGGCTTTAACGTGAGGTCGCCTCTTGAAAGCCGTAATGTGAAAAATAAATCACTATAGCTAATTCTCTGCGTCTTTAGCAGTTTCGGATGATGTTTCTTTCCAAATAGCCCCATAGTATCATTACTCCTATTGTACCTTTTGAATACCTCTTATCTTTCCTTTCTTATCTATTTACTAGTTCCCTTTTCTTGTATCTTATTATCTTTCGGGGATATAATAAATTAAAAAAGGAAAAGCTTTTATAGTACTAACAACTCTAAGCTTTCTCATGGAACCAATAGTAATGTTGTTTGCATGGATGCTGATAATAGCGTTCTTGGCATTCATTGCGTGCATGTTTGAGGACTTGGAGTCAGATATAGGATCGCAGAGCAATCCGAATTCGCAGATTCAGTTAGCGCCAGAGATGGGGTACATACACAGGTACTTCAACAAAGCGATTTCGGGAGAAGGATTGTCTTATGCGCTTTCTTGCACTATCTCAGGGACCATAGCAATGTTGATATTACTGCAGTTAGAGTCAGTTGGGCCAAAAGCAGCAATATTGGCAATACCTGTGGGTGCAGCAGTGGGGTCGCTTGTGCACATGGTTCGGTCGTCAGTATGCCATGTGGGACGAGAAGCGGCGCATAAAAGATTTGAGCAGCCTATTTATCTCGATGTCTTATACGGGCATCTGCTGCCAATAGCAACCCACAACTTCCTGGCTGTGATATGCATTACGGCGATCGCGTACATACAGAGCAATTTGGGCATTCTTTCAGGTGTTGCAGGGGCAAGCAATCCATTCCCACTTCCTTTACTGTGCCTCATCTGGGGGCTAACAGTAGGTGCAATCGGATCGT
>JAYEJE010000083.1:0-2324 GCA_034660415.1 Methanobacteriota archaeon
TTGAGCGTGCCTTTGAATGTGACGGAGAGCAAAAAGAGCGCGGAACTCATCCTCACCGGTATCGAAGTGGAATCCATGCCCGGGATGAATGTGTATAAAATCACAGGCGACATAAACAATGCGGGCTTAGAAGCGGCAAATAGCGTGGTTATGAAGGTGGGTGATGCAGAAGGCATAGAGGCAATGCAGCCATATAAAGCCTATTTCGTGGGCTTGCTCAACGCGGACGATTTCAGCAGTTTCGAACTCAATGTAAAGGTAGGTGGGAATGAAACGCAGGTGCCGCTACTCATTGAATACAAAGATGAAGAGGGTATTCTGTCCTCGGAGCATGAATACATCTCGATTGAAAGCTCTCAGGGGACGACAAGTACAGGTGAATTGCCAGTTCCGATGATTGCAGTGGTCATTGTGATTGCGATATTAGTCATTGGGATGATTGCGTATTCATGGAAGAAGAGATGAATGTAGTGGAGCTTGTAGAAGTAACAAAAGTATATGAGCTTCCTCGCGGGAGCGTCAAAGCGCTTGATAACGTGACGGCAAGCATAGAAGCCGGCGAGTTCATTTCTGTTATGGGCCCTTCCGGCTCGGGAAAGACAACGTTCCTTAATATCATCGGGTGTTTGGACACGCCGACAGGAGGTACTGTAGACATCGGTGGTGAAAACATCAATGGACTGGATGATGAGGCGTTGACTAAGATAAGGCGCGATAAAATAGGATTTGTATTTCAGCAGTTTAACCTTATAGCCACATTAACTGCACTTGAGAATATCGAGTACCCGATGATATTAAAAGGCGTGAACGGGCACGAGGAAAAGAGCAAGGGACTCGTGAGCTCTGTTGGATTAGATGAGGCACTGGGCGAGAACAAACCAAACGAGCTTTCAGGAGGCGAGCAACAGCGTGTTGCTATTGCTCGTGCACTGGCAAATGACCCGGATATAATTCTTGCCGATGAGCCTACTGGTAATCTGGACTCGAAGACGAGTAAAGACATTATGCAGCTCCTGAAAGATACGAACGAGCGTGGAAAGACAATCATCATAGTTACGCATGACCCGCTGGTTGCTTCGTATACGAAACGCACATTCCGGCTTGTGGATGGGAGGATAGATAGTGATGGGGTATTTCTATAAAACCACGAGATTATACAAGATAAAATGATCTTCTTTGAGTTCGCAAAACGGAACCTCGCAAGGCATAAGTTCAGGTCTGTGCTCGCAATCATAGGGATTGTGATAGGCGTGCTGGCAATAACAGCACTGGGTATCCTCGGGAACAGTGTTCAGCTCGCCGTCTCTGAGCAGTTGTGCATGATAGGAAATGAGCTTGTAGTCTACCCTTATGGTGAAGAAGCGATTTCTGATGATGATTTCGAGAAGATAGAGAAAGTAGCAGAGGCTATCCCAGTACAGACAAGCGGGGATAGGGCAACTCTAAATGGTGAGTCAACGTTTGTTATGGTCTATGGTATGCGTAGTGAGGACATCCCGAAACTGCTGGAGAAAGAGGCGGGGCAGTTTCTTAAACACGGCTCCCTAAACTGTATGGTTGGCTCAAGACTCGCGGACAATTATGAGCTCCGGGTAGGGGAGCGGGCAGCGCTACAAAGTCAGAAGCCAAGGATCGTTGGCATCTTGGCGGAAAGAGGAGTAGGGTTCGATATAAATCCTGATAATGCCATCATTGTCTCTGATAAGATGTTCGAGTCAATGTATAATACAACAGGCTACAACTCGGTAATTGTGAAGGTGGAAAAGATAGAGGACGTAGAAGGCGCAAAGGAGGAGATTGAAGCTCGATTGAACAAGAAAGAGGAAGTTGTAATGGTGATGGAGCTGAAAATGATTGTGGAAGGTATAAAGGGACTGTTTAATACGATCTCCATATTCCTGCTTGGCATTGGCGCTATTTCACTTGTGGTTGCAGGTGTGAGCATCCTTAACGTAATGATGATGTCCACGGTGGAGCGAACGAAGGAGATAGGGGTGATGCGTGCAATAGGAACCTCAAAACGTGAGATACTGCGTATGTTCCTCTTTGAATCGTTGATTCTGGGCGCGATAGGCGGCGTAATAGGTGCGATTTTGGGCTTCGGTGCGGGTTTCTTAGTGGACGTTTTGATATTACATGAAGCGTCATATCTGTTTGCACCTTCAAGCATCCTTTATGTATTCGTTGGTATTGCGTTCGGAGTAGGAACGAGTGTGCTAAGCGGGCTTTATCCTGCATGGCGCGCTTCCAAGTTGAAGCCGATAGAGGCGTTGAGATATGAGTGAAAGCAAAAAACTGTGAATCGGTGAGGGTACTGGGAACTG